>JAFPEE010000089.1 GCA_017389705.1 Prevotella sp. | reverse complement strand
TAAATCAATAGTTATTAGACACATGATCTTGAAAGTACTTCTCATTTCTTACTCCTATTTAATTTTTGGCTGCAAAACTACTATCTTTTGGGTTATCCATCGCTATGCAAAATGTAGCAGTTTGCGGAATAAGGGAGGGACCACGAGATTGAGTATCTCGGGGAGGGTACCAACGGGCGGTAAAAGGTGCTATGTTCTGCCCTGATTTGCGTAGTCAATTAAGGAGCTTTAAACCCATCGACGAGACCATTTCAGGGTTACGAATTAGAAACCTAACTCCTTCACCAATCCTCTCTATTTTGCGTTACCCTCATTTTCGCACTTCCTCGTTCTTCCCCGTTTTGCCTTTATTTTAGGCCAGATTGCGTTAATCTTCCAAAATCCGTTGCTCTTTACAAGCTTTTTTCGTAACTTTGCATGCAAAAACCAAAAAGAAACTAAATATGTACGATATCAACAAGATACGTGAGGACTTTCCCATCCTGTCGCGCCAGGTGTATGGCAAACCTTTGGTGTACCTCGACAATGCCGCTACCACGCAAAAACCCCTCCGTGTGCTCGACGCCATGCGCGAGGAGTACCTGAACGTCAATGCCAACGTCCATCGTGGGGTGCATTACCTCAGCCAGCAGGCTACCGACCTGCACGAGGCTGCACGTGAGAAAGTACGTGCCTTCATCAATGCCCAAAAGACGGAGGAGATAGTTTTTACGCGAGGTACTACCGAGGCCATCAACCTGATAGCCTCATCGTTCTGCGACTCACAGATGAAGGAGGGCGACGAGGTGTTGGTAAGCGATATGGAACACCACTCCAACATCGTTCCCTGGCAGTTACAAGCCCAACACAAAGGCATCGTGGTCAAGCATCTGCCCATCAACGACAAGGGAGAGCTAATGCTCGATGAAATCGACCATTTTCTTACCGAGAAGAACAAAATAGTCAGCATTGCCCATGTCAGCAATGTGCTGGGAACCGTCAACGATGTGCAGCGTATTATCGCTGCAGCCCACCAGCATGGCATCCCCGTTATGGTTGATGCTGCACAAAGTGCGCCCCATATGCCGATTGATGTGCAACAGCTGGACTGCGACTTTCTGGCATTCAGTGGCCATAAGATGTATGGTCCCACGGGTATTGGCGTGCTCTATGGCAAGGAAGCATGGCTCGAGAAGTTGCCTCCCTATCAAGGAGGTGGCGAGATGATAGACAAGGTATCGTGGGAGCGTACCACCTTCGAGCGCCTTCCCTTCAAATTCGAGGCAGGAACCCCTGACTACATTGCCACACACGGCCTGGCTACCGCTATCGACTATATCAACCAAATTGGCATCGCTGACATCAATGCCCACGAGCAAGAGCTCACGCACTACTGCATGGAGCAGTTTCGTGCCATCGATGGCATGCGCCTCTTTGGCGAGGCAGAACACAAAGACGCTGTCGTCTCGTTCCTCGTAGGCGACATCCACCATCTGGACATGGGAACCCTACTCGACCGTCTTGGCATTGCTGTCCGCACAGGCCACCATTGCGCCCAACCCTTGATGGACAGACTTTCCATCAGTGGCACCGTCCGCGCCTCATTTGCCCTATACAACACCAAAGACGAAGTCGACACCCTTGTCGCAGGCATCCGCCGCGTCAGTCAGATGTTCTAAAAAGGAATCAATTGTAATGTGACTATACTCGGCCTTCCTCGTGGTAGCTGTAGTAGCTGCCATCAGTAAGGATGACGTGGTCGAGGAAGCGGATTCGCATGATGTCACAGGCCAAGCTTAGTGACTTGGTCAGGCTATTGTCGTTTGCGCTGGGACGCAGGTTGCCTGAGGGATGGTTGTGACAAACGGCAATGATAGTGGCATTGGCCAGAACAGCTTCGCGCAGAATGATGCGGATGTCGACGCTGACCTCTGTGATGCCACCATGCGAAATACGTATTTTCTTGATGAGTCGGTAGTTATGGTTCATCAGCAAGAGCCAGAACTCCTCTACATCCAGATCTTGCAGCAGGGGATGCATATAGTTGTAGATGCGGGTGGCTGTGCCCAAATCAGGACGTTCTTCAGGCGACCCCATCTGTCGGCGCTTGCCCAATTCACAAGCAGCGAGGATGGCAATGGCCTTGGCCTCGCCCACTCCGTTATACTGTATCAACTCGTGAATGCTCTTCTTGCCTAGCGTATTAAGGTTATTGTTGCAGTCGGAGAGGATGCGTTTCATCAGCGTCACAGCATCCTCCTTCGTCGACCCCGAACCCACCAATATGGCCAATAGCTCAGCATCGCTCAACGATGCCGGTCCCTGGCGCATGAGCTTCTCACGAGGACGGTCCTCCTCCGCCCATTGGTTGATGTTCAGCTTATCCATGCTTAACGACACAGTTCTTCCACCAAGACTCAAGGAAACCCACACCGTAGCCTATAAGCTGTACGAAAACGGCTGGAATGGAGATGAATCCCACCTTCAGACTCTTATTGCGAATGGTGGAGTCGATGAAGATTAACAGGATATAGAGTGCTAACGGAAGCAATGACATGCCACAGGTAAAGGGTGCCAGCACAAGCAGTCCAAGTGTACCAAGGGTAAAGACCGAAGGCAAGGCATGAACAGGCTTAAGGGCTTCTGGATACTTCTTCCAAAGGTTGATGCGGGCTATACCACTGTTGTATACCTGGCGCCAGAACTTATGGAAATCGGTACGACGCTTATGCCACACCCATGCCTCGGGAAAGAGGCGACAGCTGTAGCCTGCCTTATAGATACGAATGGAGAAGTCGATATCCTCACCATAAAGCGACATCTTCGAAAAGCGCATGGGCGAAAAGCCTCCCAAGGCCTGATAAACCTCACGGCGTACGCCCATATTGAAGGAGCGTGGATAGAACTTGTCGAGCTGTTTCTTGCCCCCACGGATGCCACCAGTGGTAAAGAAGCTGGTCATGGCATACGATATGGCCTTCTGAATATCCGTAAACGACTCATGGGCAGCATCAGGGCCTCCCCATGCATCAGACGGTTGGCGTTGCAGCTCGTCGTCGACAGCCTGCATGAAGCCTGCAGGCACGACAGCGTCGGAGTCAAGAATGATGACATACTCGCCCTGAGCACGCTCCACACCATAGTTACGGCTCTGTCCTGGGCCACTATTCTGCTTGAAATAATAATGTAAATCAAGGATGTCTGCGTACTTGTCGCAAACATCCTTGCAGGGAATTTGTGATCCATCTTCTACAATAACGACCTCAAAGTCCTTAAGTGTCTGGGTGCCAAGGCTCTCAAGCAACTCGTCCACTTCGTCAGGACGATTGTAGACCGGAACAATAATTGTATACTTCATTGCTTTTGGCTTTCGGCTCTTGGCTTTTGGCCAAAAGCTAACTGCAAATAGCTAACTGCAAATATTACTCCTTAGCACGAGCCAGATAAGATCCGTCACGAGTGTCAACCTGAATCAGGTCGCCCTCGTTGATAAACAGAGGCACGCGAACCTCAACACCAGTCTCCAGCGTTGCGGGCTTCAGAGTGTTGGTTGCGGTGTCACCCTTGATGCCAGGCTCAGAGTGAGTGACGCGAAGAATGGTCTTCACAGGCATCTCAGCATAGAGGATGGTACCATCAGTTGTGTCGCTAACCACAGACACTACGTCGCCTTCCTTCATATACTCGTGGCCAATTACCAAGTCGTTGGCAATGGGAATCTGCTCGAAGGTCTCCTGATTCATGAAGATACGGCCTTCCTGATCCTCATACAGATACTGATAGTCACGATGCTCGATGACTACGTCTTCCAGTTTCTCACCGATGTTGTAGCGACGCTCCAGTACGCGACCGTCGGTGACGTTCTTCATCTTGATAATCATGATGGTGTTACCCTTACCAGGCTTGCGATGCTGGAAATCGATGCAAACCCAAATAGCACCGTCCATACGAATGGCGGTTCCTTTCTTAATGTCTTGTGAATTAATCATAAAAGTACTATTATAATAATGTAATAATCGCGTTTTGCGGGTGCAAAGGTACGAAATAATTATGAATTATGAGATATGAATGATGAATTTTTGCAAAAAAACTTGCACAATTAGAAATAATTGCGTAATTTTGCAGCCCAAATCGACAATTATAACATAAAATAACGATAGAAAACAATGAAAAGAACATTTCAGCCGCACAATCGCCGCCGCGTAAACAAGCATGGCTTCCGTGAGCGCATGGCAACAAAGAATGGTCGTCGCGTATTGGCTTCTCGCCGCGCTAAGGGCCGCAAGAAGTTAACTGTATCTGACGAGCATCACGGAAAGTAAATTCCTCGACTTGAGTCGAAGCGTGGCGCGCTGGTCAGCGTAAACGTATAAGAATTGGGTGTATTTTCTAAGAAATATATCCAATTTTTTGTTTTTTTGCTCACTTATTCGTACCTTTAACTTCGTTGAAGGTACTTTCGTTCGGAAAATAGAAAGAAAAAGCGTTTTTTCTTTTGTTTTTCGCTCACTTATTCGTACCTTTGCCTTCGATATGCAAGAGAAGAGAATGTGAATATGAAAAAAATCCTTGGTAAAATATTCAGCAGTTATCTGTTGCTTCACTTTTTGGCAATGGCACTCTTCGTGGCGTTGTTGTGCGTGGGAGTGAAGTACGGACTGGACTATTATACCCATCACGGCGAGGGCATTGTCGTACCAGAGGTAAAGGGCATGACCTACTCGAAGGCCCGTCTGTTGTTGGAAGAGGATGGGCTTGTCATTCTAGTCAGCGACTCCGGCTATAACAAGACGCTGCCACCTGACTATGTCCTGGCACAGACACCGGGCTATGGCATGAAGGTGAAACGGGGTCATATCGTGTATGTCACCGTCAACGCTCCTTCATCGCCTGTATTCGCTATTCCTGATGTAGTAGACAACAGCAGTCTTCGTGAGGCAGAGGCCAAACTGATGGCCATGGGTTTCCGCCTATTGCCTGCCCAGAAGGTTCAGGGCGAGAAAGATTGGGTTTACGGCATTGTCTGTCGTGGTCGTCGCGTATCTAATGGCGACCGCATTCCTATTGACTATCCGCTGACCCTGCTGGTAGGCAGCGGCAGCATTACCGATATGGAAGACTATGAGTATGTGGAATCGTCATACTCCGCATCTGAGAATGATCTCGTTGACGAGTTTGAGGAAGTGAAAGCGCCTCCTGTTGCATATTGACATGATAGACGAGGAATTGGACGATATTGAGCTGGGCACAGGCGAGGGAGACGGGCAACTGTTTGAGCATCTGCGCATGGAAGTAGACCGTGGGCAAGAGCCGGTGCGTATCGACAAGTATATGTCAGAGCATGTACAGCACTCCTCGCGTAACCGTATCCAGAAAGCTGCCGATGCAGGGTTTATCCATGTCAACGACAAGCCCGTCAAGAGCAACTACAAGGTGCGGCCTGGTGACATCATCACGCTGATGCTTGACCGTCCCCACTACGATACAACCATCGAGCCAGAGGATATTCCGCTTGACGTAGTCTACGAAGACGATCAGCTGATGGTCATCAACAAGCCTGCAGGGCTGGTGGTACACCCAGGGGTGGGCAATTTCCACGGAACACTGGTTAACGCCATAGCCTGGCACTTGCGCAACCTGCCCACTTACGACCCCAACGACCCGTCGGTAGGTTTGGTACACCGCATAGACAAAGACACCAGCGGTCTGTTGGTAGTTGCCAAGACCCCAGAAGCCAAGACGGAGTTAGGCGCTCAGTTCTTCAACCACGACACTCACCGCTCCTATCAGGCTCTGGTTTGGGGTAACCTGACAGAGAATCAGGGACGTATAGAAGGTAACATAGGAAGAGACCCGAAGGATCGTCAGCGAATGACGGTTTTCCCACCAGGCTCCGACATTGGCAAGAGCGCTGTAACCCACTATCGGGTGTTGGAGCGCTTCGGCTATACCACCCTCGTCGAGTGTCGTCTGGAAACAGGCCGTACCCATCAGATACGTGCCCACATGAAGCATATAGGCCATCCACTGTTTGGCGACGAGCGATATGGTGGCATGGAGATTCTGCGTGGAGAACGCACGGCCTCGTATAAGGCTTACATCCAGAACTGTTTCAAGCTCTGCGGGCGTCAGGCACTACATGCTAAGACGCTGGGCTTCGTCCACCCCGTTACCCACGAGCAGATGGACTTCACGTCGCCACTGGCTGACGACATGGAAGCACTCATTGAAAAATGGAAAAAGTACATAAAAGGAAATAATACACTATGAACAATTTGAAACGTAACATTGCCATCGTTTGTGGTGGCGACTCTTCAGAGCACGATGTGTCGCTGCGCTCGGCACAAGGTCTTTACTCGTTCTTCGACAAGGAGCGCTACAACGTCTATATTGTCGATATCAAGGGACAGGACTGGCACGTTGAGCTTCCTGATGGAACAACGACACGCATTGACCGCAACGACTTCTCATTCATGGAAGACGGCAAGGCCAAGCTGTTCGACTACGCCTATATCACTATTCACGGCACCCCTGGCGAGAACGGTATCCTGCAAGGTTACTTCGACTTGGTGGATATCCCCTATTCCACCAGTGGTGTTCTGGTAGAGGCCATGACTTTCGACAAGTTTGTACTCAACCAGTATCTGCGTGGCTATGGCGTATCGGTTGCCGACTCGCTGCTGATTCGTCGCGGCTATGAACACCTGGTCAGCGAGGATGAGATAGAACAGCGCATTGGCATGCCTTGCTTTGTCAAGCCTGCTACCGACGGATCGAGCTTCGGTGTCAGCAAGGTGAAGAACAAGGACCAGTTGGCTCCCGCCCTGCGCAAGGCCATGCTGGAGAGCGACGAGGTGATGGTGGAGCAGTTCCTGGAAGGTACGGAGATTACCATCGGATGCTATAAGACGGACGAAAAGACCGTGCTGCTGCCTATCACTGAGGTGGTGACGCAGAACGAGTTCTTCGACTACGACGCGAAGTATAACGGACAGGTGCAGGAAATCACCCCTGCCCGCATCAGCGAGGATCTGGCTCGCCGCGTGCGCGAGATTACCAGTCACATCTACGACATCCTGCACTGCAACGGCATCATCCGCATCGACTATATCATCTCGAAGTCGGGCAAGATCCACATGCTCGAGGTGAACACCACCCCAGGCATGACGCCTACAAGCTTTATTCCCCAGCAGGTGAAGGCAGCCGGTCTTACCATGACTGAGGTGCTGACGGACATCGTGGAGAACCAGTTCTAGTTAAGAGTGAATAATTCTGTTGCCATGAGTAATCCTGCGCCTAAAGAGTTTGACGAGATACGGCCCTACGAACCGTCGGAGATGAAACAAGCCTTCGAGGAGCTACTGAACGACAGGCAGTTCTCTGCGCTGTTGAAAGGCTTTGTTCCCTGGTTGCCCAAAAGGCTGCGTAACGGTTTGTTGCGGCTGGCCTTTACGGGTGTCAAGACACCTCTTGACTTCCAACTGCGCTTCATGAAGCCCGTAGTCAAGTATGTCATCCGCAAGCATACCGACGGGTGCACCTTCGACGATTCTGAGCTTAAAGAAGGAAATGACACTCATCACGAGCAGCGCTACACCTTCCTCAGCAACCATCGTGACATAGTGCTTGACTCCGCTTTCCTTGACGTCATGCTTAACAAGCACGACTATCCTACAACGGTAGAGATAGGCATTGGCGACAATTTGCTTATCTATCCCTGGATTAAGCGTCTTGTACGCATGAACAAGGCGTTTACTGTCCGTCGCGGACTCACGGCACACGAGATGATGCGTTCCTCACAGCTCATGAGCAGCTATATCCACTATGCAGTAACCCAGAAACACGAGAACATCTGGATAGCCCAGCGCGAAGGACGTGCCAAGGACTCCAGCGATCATACTCAGGATGCCGTATTGAAGATGCTGGCCATGGGTGGTGACGTGAGTGAGCTGAATATCGTGCCGCTGACTATCAGTTACGAGTACGACCCCTGCGACTACCTGAAGGCACAGGAGTTCCAGCAGAAGCGTGACAACCCAGCTTTCAAGAAAAGCAAGCAGGACGACCTGGACAACATGAAGACTGGCATCTTCGGCTACAAGGGACGCGTACACTATCATTGCGCCAAGTCCGTGAATACATGGCTCGACGAACTGCGCGGCCTGCCCCGCAATGAGTATTTCGCACAGCTCAGCCAGCACATTGACAAAGAGATACATCATCACTACCGTCTCTATCCCTGTAACTATATCGCTCTCGATATGCTGGAAGGTTCTTTAGATCCGAAAACCTCTGCCCACTATACCGAGGCCGACGTGCAACGCTTTGAGCAGTATCTTGCCAGCCAGCTGGCCAAAATCATTATTCCTAACAAGGACGAGGCTTTCCTCCGCGAACGCATGCTGACCATGTATGCCAACCCCGTCCGCAATTATCAGGCTACGCTATGAAGAAACTAATTTATGCCGCCATCCTTTTATTGGTTGCCTGCCAGACCGACAGCTATGACAAGGGCGAGGGTCAGTATTCGCTGATGCAGGGCGACTTTGCCGACCTCATTGTCAACGGGCAGAAGCAGGGAGTGAGTTTCCAGACTGACGAGGGCGACAGCTACCAGCTTACCACCCCTCTCACTGCCAAGTGGATAGCGACAGCAGACACCACCTATCGTTCTATTATATATTATAATAAGGTGGCAGACCATCAAGCTGAACCGTTGGCCGTAGGGACAGTGGTCACCCTGACACCTATAGAGCATTGGCGCTTTAAGGAGCAGCCACAGGACCCACTCGGTTTCGAGAGTGCCTGGCTGGCTAAAAACGGTAAGTATCTGAACATAGGACTGCTGATGAAGACAGGACGCATTGACGACGAGGAATTGCCCCATAACATAGGACTGGCACAAGATACCGTCATAGTCAATGCTGACAATACAAAGACAGCCTACTACCGGCTGCTGCACAGTCAGAACGGCATTCCACAGTACTATACCAACCGTCGCTATGTCAGCATCCTGCTCCCGAAAGCATTGCCCGACACCATCCACTTCCAGTTAGAAACCTACGAAGGCACTGTTAAGAAGACCTTTATTCCCTAAGCCCTCATTTCTTCGTGGCTTTGATAAAGTAGATAATCAGCAGGATATAAGCTGCGAGTGAGCACAGCTCAGAGAGGGGATTAGCCCACCATTGTGCATAGTCGAACGAGATGCCGCCAAAGCGCAGTAAGGCGCTGAGCACACCCATCAAAGCACCACCGGCAATAAAGCCTGAGGCTATAAGGTTGCCCTTCTCGCCACGTTGCTTGTTGACCTCTTCATCCTTTGAGCGAGTAGTGACATACCAGCTGATAGCACCTCCTATCACCAATGGCACATTCAGCTCCATGGGGATAAACATACCCAGTGCAAAGGCGAGTGCTGGCACTTTGCAAAGAGTGAGGATGATGGCAATGACAGCACCGAGGGCATAGAGCGGCCAGGGGGCTCCTACACCATTCATCAGCGGGTCGATGACAGCAGCCATGGCATTGGCCTGAGGCGCTGCCAAGGTGCCTGAGGCAAAGCCGTAGGTCTCGTTAAGCAACATCATGACGCCACCTACTGTCGCTGCGCTGACCAGCGTACCCAGGAACTTCCACGTCTCCTGCTTCTTCGGCATCGTGCCACACCAGGAACCTATCTTCAGGTCGGTAATAAACGAGCCTGCCATTGAAAGTGCCGTACACACTACGCCACCCATGATAAGAGCAGCCACCATGCCACCCGTACCTTTCAGTCCTACTGCTACCATTACGACAGAAGCAAGGATGAGCGTCATCAGCGTCATACCCGATACAGGGTTGGAGCCTACGATAGCTATCGCATTCGCTGCTACAGTGGTAAAGAGGAAGGCGATAATGGCCGTCAGCACAATGGCGACAAGGGCAAACAGCAGATTACCATCCATCACTCCAAACCAAAAGAAGAGGAAGGTCACCAACAGGGTGATGACTGCTGCAATGGCAATAAACTTGAAGGGCAAATCCTGGCTTTCGGCTCTTGCCTCTTGACCGTTGGCAGCACTATCGCCAGCCTTGGTAGCCAGACCGACAGCGCTCTTGATGACGCCCCACGACTTGATAATGCCAATAATACCTGCCATGGCAATAGCGCCAATACCGATGCTCTTTCCATAAGACACGAAGATGGTCTCTGGCGACATGTCACCCACAGCAGTGGTAATGGCGGGGTTCCACTGGTTGAGCACGGTGTCAGGAAACAGCAGAGCCATACCCGGCACGACGAGCCACCACACAAACAATGAGCCCAGCGTGATGATGAGTGCATAACGGAAGCCTATGATATAGCCAAGGCCCAGCACCGCAGCACCCGTATTGTTCTTGAACACCAGCTTAGCCTTCTCTGCCAGATCGTCGCCAAAGGGTAGCATACGCGAGGTCACATTCTCGTTCCACCAACCGAAGGTAGCCACAATGAAGTCGTAGAGTCCACCTATCAGTCCTGCGAAGAGCAGAGGCTTTGCCTGGCTGCTACCCTCATCGCCACTCTTCAGCACCTGCGTGGTGGCAGTTGCCTCAGGGAAGGGGAACTGCTCCTGTGGTGCCTCTACGAAATAGCGCCGGAAGGGTATGAGGAACAGGATACCTAACACACCACCCAGCAACGAGGCGATGAATATCTTCAGGAAGTCGGCAGACATCTCAGGGTATTTGGCCTGCAGGATATAGATGGCAGGCAGCGTAAAGATAGCACCTGCTACTACTGCACCCGAGCAAGCACCTATGCTCTGAATGATGACATTCTCACGAAGCGCATTGCTACGCTTGGCCGCTGCCGACACACCAACGGCAATAATGGCAATCGGAATGGCTGCCTCGAACACCTGTCCTACTTTCAATCCAAGATAGGCTGCAGCAGCCGAAAAGAGCACGGCCATGAGTACACCCCATGTGACAGACCATGCATTCACTTCATTCTTCTGTTTCATATGCTTCTTATTTTCTAAATACTTTTTCTATTCGCTGTAAGGCCTCCATAAGGACGCTTCGTGGGCAGGCCAGGTTGATGCGCAGATAGCCTTCCCCACTCTTTGGACCATACATGGTTCCTGGGTTGAGCCACACCTTTGCCTCCTGGAGCAAGAGGTCACAGTATGCGGAAACGTTATTGCTACATGATGACACATCTATCCAGGCAAGGTAAGTGCCCTCCATCGGCATGACCTTCCATAAGGGCAGATGCTGACCACAGAAGTCGCAAAGCGCCCTGTAGTTGTCCCATAGGTAAAGGTTGAGGGCGTCTATCCACTCCTCACTGTCATTATAGGCTGCCTTCACAGCCTCTGGAGCAAAGGGATTGACGTCGCATACCTCATTGATATTGATGGCACGGTCCAGACGACGACGCGTCGCAGCGTCCTCGCAAATGATATTAGCCATCATCAGACCTGCTATATTGAACGACTTTGACGGTGAGTTCAGGATGACGGCATCAGCGTCGACAGTACCCATCGGCACGAAGGTGTTGCCAGGCATGACCAGCTCACAGTGTATCTCGTCGCTGACTATCCGTACCTGGTGCTTCTTACAGATGTCACTCATGTGCAAGAGCTCCTCTCGGCTCCATACACGACCTGTCGGATTGTGAGGATTGCAGAGCAGGAAGACAGTAGTCTTCTCGTCGGCACACTGCGCCTCAAAGTCCTGCCAGTCTATTTCGAAACGCTTCACGTTGGTATATTGCAATACACTTTCTGCCACCTCGCAGCCATTATTCTTAATACTGCTGAAGAAACAGTTGTAGTCGGGCGAGAGTATCAGCACCCGTTCCCCTGGCATGGTCAAGGCCTTGATGGCTACAGACATGGCAGGTACAACACCGATGGTGTAAAGCATCCACTCACGCTTGATCTTCCATTGGTGACGACGCTGGAACCACGAGATGACAGCAGCATAGTAGTCTTCCTGCACATAGGTATAGCCAAACACAGGGTGTTGGGCACGCTTCTTGATGGCCTCCTGAATAGCAGGAGCCACGGCAAAGTCCATATCAGCCACCCAGAGGGGAATTAATCCTTTGCCCTCTGTCAGAGGCCAGTCCCCCGTTTGGCGGGGGGCTTCTGCATCCCATTTCACGCACCCTGTACCACGTCTCTCTACGATTTCGTCAAAGTTGTATGCCATACTTCACACTTTTCACCGTTTATCACTTCCTCACTTCTATCACACAGTTGTTCGGCTGACGTACATATTCGTCAATGGTGACCGAACCTATTGAGTCTGCCACAATATGTCCTGAGGTAGGATTCTTGATATTCTCAATATGTCCACGAATGTCAGCCTCAACAGTAGAATATTCAAACATACGGTCACAGGCCTTGTCGATGGTGCAGTTCTCCAGCACAAGATTCTCCGTATAACACAGCAACTGCTCACCAGCCAGATGGCAATTCACCAGTCGCACATTCTTTGAGTGCCACGCCAGGTACTCGCCATCCAGCGTCGAGTCGTAGACGGTCACATTCTCGCACTCCCAGAAAGAGTCCTTGGTCAGGATGTCGGCATGGTGCACCTCTACATTCTTACAGTATTGGAACACGTACTTGGCATCACTCTTCAGACCGTCTACATAGATATTCTGCGAGAACATGAAAGGATAGGTACCCCCATGCAGGCAGACATCTTTCAGCTTTAGACCGTCTACCTTCCAGAAAGTCTCGTCAGCATCGCAAATCTGGACATCCTCCAGCTCCACATTCTTCATTTCGCGGAAGAACTTAGGACCATCAATACGGCAACGACGCATCACCAGATTGTCTGTATACCATATAGCAGAACGCGACCCTTCTGCAAAATAGCAGTCCTCTATCAGCGCTTCATCAACGTGCCACCAGGGGTATCTGCCATAGAAACGGCAGTCTTTGACCTCTATGTGACGACACTGTTTGATACCCGACTCTCCATCTTTGATGGTGATGCCTTCCAGGCGCGTGTCTTCTATTCCAAAGAGCGGACGCTCGCCCCCATACTCCTTGTTCTTAATTAGTTTCATACGTTAATAATTCATTAAAGCGATGCAAAGGTACAATTTTTTTTCGTACCTTTGCCGGCAAATAAGAATTTTTAAGATGAAGAAACTATATATCGAGACTTACGGCTGTCAGATGAACGTAGCCGACTCAGAGGTTGTGGCCAGTGTCATGCAGATGGCAGGCTATGAGTCTACCGAGTCGTTGGACGAGGCCGATGCCGTTTTTCTGAACACCTGTTCGGTAAGAGACAATGCCGAACAGAAAATCTATCATCGTCTGGATGCGCTGGCAGCAGAACGCAAAAGACGCGAAAAAGCCAATAGCGAAAAGCCAACTGCCAACGGCCTCATCATAGGCGTACTTGGCTGTATGGCAGAGCGTGTCAAAGACGACCTCCTGCAGAATCACCATGCCGACCTTGTGGCAGGCCCTGATGCCTACCTCTCGCTGCCCGACCTTATAGCACAGGCAGAGACAGGTCATAAGGCCATGAATATCGAGCTGTCTACTTCAGAGACCTATCGCGATGTGGTTCCCCAGCGTCTGCATGGCGCTAAGATTGGAGGTTTCGTAAGCATCATGCGAGGCTGTAACAACTTCTGTCACTACTGCATCGTACCCTATACCCGTGGCCGTGAGCGCAGCCGCGACCTGGAGAGTATATTAAGAGAGGTACGCGACCTGCGAGACCGTGGTTTCAAGGAGGTAACACTGCTCGGACAGAATGTCAATTCCTATTTAGGAACAGACGGAATATCATTCCCACAGCTACTGCGCCGAGTGGCCGAAGAGGCTCCCAAAATGCGTGTCCGCTTTACCACCTCACACCCAAAGGACATGAGTGACGAGACGCTACGGGTCATTGCTGAGATGCCCAATGTCTGCAAGCATATCCACCTGCCTGTCCAGAGTGGCTCAGACCGCATCTTGAAGCTGATGAACCGCAAGTATACCCGTGAGTGGTATATGGGCAGAGTAGAGGCCATCCGCCGCATCATCCCTGATTGTGGCTTGTCGACGGACATCTTCGTGGGCTATCACTCTGAGACGGAAGAAGACCACCAGCTCTCACTCGACCTGATGAGGGAGGTAAGCTACGACTCTGCCTTCATGTTCAAGTATTCGGAGCGCCCTGGCACCTATGCCTCGAAGCATCTGCCTGACGATGTTCCTGAGGAAGAGAAGATACGCCGTCTTAACGAGCTCATCGCCCTGCAGACCGAGATTTCAGCCCAGCAGAACAAGAAAGACGAGGGCAGGGAGTTTGACGTGCTCATAGAAGGCTTCTCGAAACGCAGTCGTGAGCAGCTCATGGGACGCACCGAGCAGAACAAGGCCGTCGTCATTCCCAAAGGCTCACACCATATCGGTGAAACCGTCCGTGTCAAGATTACAGGCTCTACCAGTGCCACGCTATTAGGAGAAATTGTCCAATCGTGAAATAGTCCAATGAAAGAGTTTCTGAATGTGCTGAGGCGTTTCGTGCCTCCCTATAAGAAGTATCTGGTGTTGTCGGTGGTGTTCAACATCCTGTCTGCAGTGCTGAATATCTTCTCGTTTGCTGCCCTCATCCCCATCCTGCAGATACTCTTCCAAACCAGCGATGCGGAAGCAGCCACAGCCTATATGGCATGGGACTGGAGCAACATTCAGGAGGTGCTCATGAACAATATGAACTATTATGTGAATAGGCTGATAGCCAACTACGGGCAGACCACCACCCTCTTGCTGATAGGCATCTTCCTGGGTGTGATGACAGCCCTGAAGACCGGTGCCTACTTCCTCTCTGCGGCAACCATCATCCCTATACGGACAGGTGTGGTACGCGACATCCGCAACCAACTGTACCAAAAGATTACCGCCCTCCCTCTGGGTTTCTTCTCCGAAGAGCGCAAGGGCGACATCATAGCCCGTATGAGTGGCGACGTGCAGGAGATAGAGAACTCCATCATGTCCAGCCTGGAGATGCTGTTCAAGAACCCCATCCTCATCATCAGCTACTTTGCTGCCCTTATCTTCATCTCGTGGCAGCTGACACTCTTCACCCTCATCATCGTACCCATCATGGGCTGGTTCATGGGCTATATTGGACGTAAGCTGAAGGCGCAGAGCATCAAGGCCCAATCGCTGTGGAGCGACACCATGAGTCAGGTAGAGGAGACCTTAGGCGGACTGCGCATCATCAAAGCCTTCTGCGCGGAAGACAAGATGAACCGCCGCTTCGACCAGATTAACTCTGCCTACCGCGACGACATCATGAAGGTCAATATCCGCCAATCGTCAGCCCACCCCATGTCGGAGTTTCTGGGCACGGTAATGATTGTCATCGTGCTGTGGTTCGGTGGTGTGCTGGTGTTGAACTACCAGGCCCTCTCCGGTCCCATCTTCATCTACTATATGGTGATGCTCTACTCCATCATCAACCCGCTGAAGGACTTCTCGAAGGCAGGCTATAACATCCCCAAGGGACTGGCCTCGATGGAGCGTGTTGATAAGATACTCATGGCTGAGAACACCATCAAGGAGGTGGCCCAACCCAAACAGCTGAAGAGCTTCGAGCACCAGATAGAATTCCGTAATGTCTCATTCCGTTATGGTGAGCAGTGGATATTGCACAACATCAACCTCATTATTCCCAAGGGCAAGACCATTGCCATCGTGGGCCAGTCGGGTTCCGGCAAGTCTACCTTGGTAGACCTCATCCCGCGCTACTACGATGTACAGGAGGGTGAGGTACTCATCGACGGCATCAATGTCAAGGACCTGGGCATCTACGACCTGCGCCAGCTCATAGGCAATGTCAACCAGGAGGCCATTCTCTTCAACGACTCCTTCCGGGCGAACATCTCGTTTGGCGTAGACAATGCCACTGACGAGCAGATTGCCGAAGCTGCCAGGATAGCCAATGCCTACGACTTCATCATGCAGTCAGAGCAGCAGTTCGACACCAACATCGGAGACCGCGGAGGGCGCCTCTCCGGTGGTCAGCGCCAGCGTGTCTCCATAGCCCGTGCCATCCTGAAGAATCCTCCTATCCTCATCCTCGACGAGGCCACCTCAGCCCTTGACACCGAGAGTGAGCGACTGGTACAGGACGCCCTGGAGCGACTGATGAAGACACGTACCACCGTGGCCATTGCCCACCGACTCTCTACCATTAAGAATGCTGACGAGATTTGTGTGTTGCACGAAGGACGCATCGTAGAGCGGGGCACACACGAGGAGCTGTTGGCCATGGACGGCTACTACAAGAACCTGAACGACATGCAAAGCCTGTAAGTATGCTGCAACGAGCCCTGTACCTGCTGAAGACCTACCTGCTGACGACACTTCTCTTCATCGCCGCCAAGGTGGTGTTTATGTGCTGCAACGGTCAAGGGCTCTTTACCGTTGGCGATGTGGCCGATGTCCTCTGGCACGGACTCTCGCTGGACCTTAGCACGGCCCTCTACCTTCTGATAGTACCCTTTCTTGTGGTGGTAGCCAGCATCTTTCTGGGCAAAGCCAGAGTTCTGGTACACATCCTGCGCGTCTACTATGCCTTGGCAGCCTTGGCCTTGGCCTTGGCCTTCGTGGCCGACACCAGCCTCTATCAGTTCTGGCAGTTCAAGCTCGACGTCTCCTGCCTGCAGTATTTAGAGACACCAACGGAAGCCATGGCCAGCGTGTCGTGGGGTTATCTGCTGCTGAGACTCATCGTGCTGCTCCTGTTGGTATGCCTTATCTACCTGTGCTATACCCGTCCACGCTGGAACATCGCTGTCAGCAAGCACCGCATCGTCGAGACGCTGACAGCACTGGTCTGTATCCCGCTGATGGTCATTGGCATCCGTGGCGGACTGGATGAGTCGACTACCAACATCGGACAGGTGTACTATTCGCAGAACCAGTTCCTAAACCATTCAGCTGTCAACCCCGTGTTCTCCTTCCTCTCGTCGTTTGAGAAGACAGCCAACAACATCGTCGACTATAACTACTTTACGGAAAGCGAATGCCACCAACTGACGGAAGGTCTCTACCCCACCGACTCCGAGGCTACAGACACCCTGCTCAACACCCAGCGCCCCAACATCGTCATCGTGCTGATGGAGAGTGCCGGTGACTTCTTCTCTGACGTCATGCCCAACCTGCAACAACTGAAACGCGAGGGCATCGACTTCACCAACTGCTATGGCAACACGTGGCGCACAGACCGCGGCACCGTCTGCACCTACAGCGGCTATCCCTCCTTCCCTACCTCGTCAGTCATGAAGATGCCCAAGAAGACAAACAGTCTTCCCAGCATTGCCTCGGCGCTTCAGCAACAAGGCTACCACACCTCTTATCTCTATGGGGGTGACATCAACTTCACCAACATGCGCAGCTATCTGGTGGGCACGGGGTGGGAACAGCTGACATGGAAGGCTGACTACAGCGCTGAGCAGCAGAAGTCATCCCAATGGGGTGTCAGAGACGACATCACCTTCAACACCCTCTACCAGCAAATTACGTCGATGGCAACGCCACACGCTCAAAGAGAGAAAGACCAGCGCTACCTCTTCGGCTTTTCCACGCTCAGCTCCCATGAGCCTTGGGATGTGCCTACGCACCAGTATGACGACGAGATACCCAATGCCTTCCATTATCTGGACCAGTGTCTGGGCAACTTCATAGCCAGGCTGAAAAAGACTCCCCAATGGAAGGACTTGCTCGTCATCTTCCTGCCTGACCACAGCATCGACTACGGCAGCTACACGGAAACAGTCCGTGAGCGCAACAAGATACCCATGGTGTGGGTAGGAGGTGCCGTCAAGGCTCCCCGACAGGTTACCAGCCTCTGCAACCAGACCGACCTTGCCGCCACCCTGCTGGCACAGTTAGGCCTGCCGCACTCCCAATTCCGTTGGAGTCGCGACGTGCTGAGCCGCACCTACCGCTATCCCTTCGCCGTGCATAACTACAACAACGGCTTCTCGCTCACCGACTCCACAGGGTTCATGGGCTACGACCTCGACTCCCGGCGCATCATTGTCAACGAGAGCAGCGACGCCCCACGACTGGAGCGAATGGGCAAAGCCATCCTACAGGCCACCACCTCAGACTTAAAAGCATTAGGAACAAAAAACTGACCGCACATGATGAATATCCGTCGTTTTCCACTACTGGCACCCCTGACCGCAACCATCTGCAACCTGCTGATGCTCTATGTGGTCTACTTCCTAGCACGCATCGTCTACCTGCTGGTCAACTACAGCTACTTTTCCCAAGGGCTCACCATAGGTCATCTGCTGGAGATGCTGGGAGGTGGTCTGGTGTTCGACACGTCAGCCATCCTCGTCACCAACATCCCTTACATCGTGCTTATGCTGTTGCCCTGGCACGGCAAGGAGACCAAGGCCTACCACACCCTATGCCGTTCAGTCTTCCTCCTCATCAACGGAGTGGCCCTGGCTGTCAACCTCTGCGATGCTGTCTACTTCCGCTTTACCATGCGACGGACTACCACCACCGTCTTCAGCGAGTTCTCCAACGAGGGCAACCTGGGCTCCATCTTCCTGACGGAAACCCTCAGCCACTTCTATCTGGTCATCATCTTTGCCCTGGCCGTCTGGGCACTCTATAAGCTCTATCGCGACAGCGGACTGAGCAGACAGGACTACCGCTGGTGGCACTACGACGCAGCAACCCTGCTGTCGCTGGCGGCCGTGGCACCCTTCGTGGTGGCAGGCATCCGTGGCGGCTTCACTACTGCCGTACGCCCCATCACCATCTCCAATGCCAACCAGTACGTGAACCGCCCCGTAGAGGCGGCATTGGTGCTGAACACGCCCTTCTCGCTCTATCGTACCATCGGCAAGAACGTCTTCGAAGTCCCTGCCTACTATGCTGACCAACAGGAGATGGCCTCCGTCTACTCGCCCTTGCATACCCCCAGCGATACCCTTCCTTTCGCTAAGAAAAACATCGTGGTGCTCATTGTCGAGAGCTTTGGCCGGGAGTATATCGGAGCCTTGAACAAAAACCTGGAGCAGGGCCGCTACAAGGGCTACACCCCCTGCGTCGACTCGCTGATAGCCCGCAGCACCACCTTTACCCGCTCGTTCTGCAACGGACGTAAGAGCATCGACGGCATGCCCAGCATCCTCAGCAGCATCCCCATGTTCGTCGAGCCTTTCTTCCTGACACCAGCGTCCATGAACCACGTCAGCGGCATTGCCTCGCTGTTGGCTGGCGAGGGTTACGAGACGGCCTTCTTCCACGGAGCCCAGCGCGGCTCCATGGGTTTCATGGCCTTTGCACGCGCCACAGGGTTCCAGCAGTATTATGGACGCGAGGACTTCGACGACGACAAGCGCTTCTCCGGCGATGCCGACTTCGACGGTACGTGGGCCATCTGGGACGAGCCCTTCCTGCAGTACTACGCCACCAAGATGTCTGAGATGCAGGAGCCTTTCATGACGGCAGTCTTCACGGCCTCTAGCCATCATCCCTATGTGGTGCCTGAGAAGTACAAGGACACCTACCCCGAGGAAGGCATCGTCATCCATAAGTGCATCCGCTATACCGACATGGCTCTGGGACGCTTCTTCCAGACTGCCAGCCGGCAGCCGTGGTTCAAGAACACCATCTTCGTGCTCACCAGCGACCATACCAACCTCACCGACCATGCCTACTACGAGACCGACCTGGGAGGCTTCTGCTCACCCATCATCATCTACGAGCCAGGCCGTGCACCTGAGATGCAGGACAAGATAGCCCAGCAGATAGACATCCTGCCTACCGTCATGGGACTGCTGCACTACCCCAAGCCCTACTTCGCCTTTGGCATCGATGTGCTCAACACCCCGGCGGAAGACACCTGGGCCGTCAACTACCTCAACGGCATCTACCAGTATGTCAAGCATGGCCACGTCCTGCAGTTCGACGGACAAAAGACCAAGGCCCTCTATAGCCTTACCGACTCGCTCATGCAGCATAATGTCATGGGCAAGGTTCCTCAGCAGCAACAGATGGAGCGCGAGGTCAAGGCCATCATCCAACAATACATGGAGCGAATGACACAAGACCGTCTGACCACTACCCCCTAACCCTTTAAACCACAAACAATATGATTTTCGTACGCGACAAGGGACGCATGTGCAACAACATCCTGCAGTATGGCCACCTCTATGCCTGGGGCAGGGAACACGGACTGACGACCATGTCCATGCGCTTTGCCTACAAATACCAGTATTTCCACATCTGCGACACGCCATACCATAATCCCCTGACCTACGTCTGCGCCAAGTATGCTGCCAAATGGGGCCTCATACCCACCGTCAGCTTCCACGAAAAGGATGCCGATACCACCCCTCAGGAACAGCAGATGTTGCGCCACCGTTTCCTGGTGGCAGAAGGGTGGGAAGCCAGATGGTACGATCTGTTCCTCAAGTACAAGAAGGAGATCCTCGCCCTCTTTGCCTTCCGGGAGCGGGTCACCCAGCCCGTCGACCAGCAGCTGGCAAGCCTTCCCAAGGCCGACCTACGACTGGGCGTACACATCCGTCGCGGCGACTATCGCACCTGGAACGGAGGACGCTATTTCTATACTGACGAGCAGTACCTGCGCCCCATCAGCCAGTTCATCAGCCAGCACCCAGACCAGCGGGTGCAAGTATTCATCTGCGGCAACGACCCCTCACTCGACAAGGAGTTCTTCACCCATAGGCTCTCCTCAGCAGAAGTCTACTTCCCTGAGGGCAACCCAGGTCAGGACCTCTATCTGCTGTCCTGCTGCGACTACCTCATGGGAGCTCCCAGCACCTTCTCACTCGTAGCCTCTATGTACCACGACACCCCACTCTATTGGATCATGGACGCAGAAGCCCCCCTCACCGAAACCTCCTTCGGCACCTTCGACGAACTCTTCCGACATATCCTTTGATTTACAACTACTTGCGTGAGCCTGGTGTCAAAATGTCGCAAAATGCTTATAAGCATCCTTGTAGCAAACATCTAACAACCGTTGGTAATGGTACACGACATCAGTCAGAGACAGCAAGTCAGGATGGCGGTCAGCAGCAATAATAGATTCTTTTTCATAATTATTACTCGTTAAAGCTTGTATCTGTTTGAGGACAAGTTGCTTCTTATTGTCCAAGGTTCATTGCGTGGGCTTGGAATTGACGAAGTTCTCACTCTGTGCGTGTGTATCATGGGGACGTACCCCATGATACATTGATTTAGTATTTCTTGGTGGTAGTGGTACCTTTATCGTAGACGATATCCCACTTGCAAACTTGCTTATTGGTATTCATGTTGGTGGTGATGACGGTGACGGTGAACGCTACGGACGTGTCGCCTTTCATCTGTACCTCAATGTTTGCTGCCATAACGTCGACGATTTCCTTGGTCTTGTCGGCGGCAGACTTGTCGGTGATGTACTGACCCGTTTCCGTCTTTACGAATGCCTGCTGCAGTACTGCCGCCTCGGCATCTGTTAATTGGCCCTTGTCCTGGAACGTCATCGAGGTTGTCAGTTTGTAGGTGTCGCCACTCAGATCGGGTGTCTTGTCATCACTACCGCAGCTCTGTACTGCGAAAGCCATCAGTGCTACCAGCACGACAGCCATCATTGCTTGAATTTTTTTCATTGTTGTTTAAATGTTTAATGAATACTAAATGTTAAATAAAAACTTATTTTATAAAAATCTTTTTGTTGTTCTCAAATCTTTCTTTTCATCACTGCTAGTAGTCTGTTTCGGGTTGTTCCTTACTCATATAATAGGTGTTTCCGTAACTGTCTTTACCTATGAAGATATCCATAGGCAGCTTCTTCAATGTGAATCCCTCGATGCCGGTAACGGCCGTGAGCTGACCTTCCTGCGTGACGGTGACGGGCTCGATGGGTGAGGGGGCTTCCATATTCTTTAGGCCTGTGACGGTCAGATTGCCGGCATTGGTCGTGGGAATGAGGTTGAAGACACCATATTCCAATATTGTCAGATTATCCATGTCATAATCATCTGTAGAGCTGGTGACATTTGTCGCGCAACTGTAGCCTGGCAGTTCCAGCAGATTGAAAGTAGAAGTAGAGCTTGCGGTTGAATTAGAAGGACATGGTATGACCAGATAGGTCATCATACCCGTCTTGTGGGCATTGATGGCCTTTATGACAAGCTGAATATCAGGATTGTCTTCACCGTAAAACTGTGAAAGGGTCTTACGGACCACCTCCATGTCGGCAGCATCCTGACTCTCGTCGTAGTTAGTAGGAACGGGTACATCCTTGAGCAGGAAGTTGATGGGTGTCAGTGTCTTCTGTTTGAAGTTGTCTATGGCTTCTGTCAGCCTGCCATCGCGCTTAGCCAGCCAGATGGCAATGCTACTCATATAACTTTCCTGATCCACGTTAGAGCCAAGGTACAGACCTTCAATCTCATGAAGTTGCTTGTAACCGAAAAGCGGGTGAAGCAGACTGCGCTCGAAGAAGTCGGCTGTTGCCTCGTCGACGTCGGTTCCTTTGATGCCGGCAGCCTCCTGTGGGTAGGTCTTCTCGTACTTGTCGGTCCAGTATTTGGCACGACTGTAGTGCTTGTCTTTCTGGCTGGGGTTTTCCCATGCCGCCTTCAGTGCCAGCAAGGCCAGTTTACGATAGGCGCGAGGCATATAGTCGATAGGATAGTCCTGGTTGCGGTTCTCTTTTCCGGCGTCCTCACTCTTGGCGGTTTTCTTCCAGCCTTTAGCAGGAATCTGTACATATTGGTGGAATGCCTCATGATAGAAGAGTGCAACGAACTTTAGCATATAATCCTTGAGGGTGATTTCCACCCCGTACATTTTTAACATCCTTTCCTTCATTTCTTCATAAGAGTCAATGAAGAGGATGATGGTGCAGTTCAAGCCATTGAAAGCCACGTGACTAAAGCTGGTGGTGTTCTGGACAGCGCGCTTCACGTCTTCACTCCATTCGCTCTGAGGTATCTCTTTCTTGGTGGTGGGGTTAATCAGGTACATACGGGTTTTCTCCTGATTGACCAGCAGCATATTGAAGTCGGCAGGATTAACGTCAGCATTCCAAGCCGTCTGAACATGTGGATTGGCTATCTTGATGGCCGCCCAGAACCAGTCTGTCATCTTGTCGTAGTCGGTGCTCACCTCAGGCAGCGTGTTATTGTCTGTTTGTTCCGGTTCAGCACCTGACCCGTTTGCCGGATTGTCTTCTACCGTACACGAAACCAGACTGAGGCCGCAGGTAAGGATGGCGGCCAGCACCCATAACAGATTCTTCTTCATATTCGTTAGTAATTTACTCACGGAGTGTCAGACACTTTGTGCGCGTTCTTTATTTATATTTTTGTTTTCATCTTTAGAATGCGGCGGACACTTTGGTTGATGCGTTCCTCGGTGATGGTGCCGTTCTCTACGGCCGCCATGACGGCATCGAAAGCCTGGACTAGGTTCTGCGGCCCCAGCACGATGTCAACACCTGCCTGAATGCAACCAACGGCAGCCTCGGCACAGGAGTACTGTTGGGTGATGGCTCCCATCTCCATAGCATCGGTGATGATGATGTTCTGATAACCCAGTTCTCTGCGCAGCTTGTCCTGCAGGATGAGACTCGACATGGTGGCGGGAATCTCAGAGCCCGTAACGTTAGGCGTACCGATATGAGCAGTCATAATCAGCTGGCAACCCCACTTGATGCCTGCCTTGAAAGTAACCATCTCGCAGCTGGCCATCTCGTCCCATGTCTTCAGGCTCTGCGCATAGCCATAGTGGGTGTCGGCCTTGGTGTCGCCATGTCCGGGAAAGTGCTTGATACAACCCGTTATGCCGGCATCCTTCAGTCCCTGCAGATAATTGGTTACCATCGGGGCTGCCACAGCGGGATCGTCTGAGAATGCACGGGCGCCGATGACGATATTCTCAGGGTTGGTATTCACGTCGGCTACAGGGGCGAAGTCGATGTCGAAGCCGTACTTCTTCAGATACGTGCCGATGGTATTGCCGCAGTAGTAGGCATTCTTCGGGTCTCCTGTAGCACCTATCGCACCCATCGATTCGAAGGTCTCAACATTGAAGTTCGGGTTCCTGCCGATGCGGGCCACGCGACCACCCTCTTCGTCGATACACAGTAGCGGTGAGCCTTTCAGGGCGCGTATCTGCGGGATGAACCGGGCCAGCTGTGCCTCGTCCTCGATGTTATGCGCATAAAGTATGATACCGCCAACAGGGTATTTCTCGTTAACGCCCTTCATCGTCTCGTTAACGGCCTGCAACCTGATTTTTGTTATGTCGTCGGCACTACCATCTATGCCACTTGGCAAGTTAAAATGGATGGTAGTATCCAAACATTCGGGACGCACATAGAACATCTGCCCCACTTTTTCGCGCAGAGTCATCTTCTGCAGCTGTTCCTCCACCAGATCGTCAGGTGTGGGACCTACAGGATTATCGTCATTAGTACAGGCAGAAAAAACAAACAAGCCACCGATAAACAGGATAGCGGCTAAAATCCTTAGTAATTTTTGTTTCTTAATCATTATGTTAAAAAGTATTCAATTATATCTTCTTTATTTTATTATTATCTTCTTGCCATTGTTAATATAGACACCTGCTGCAGGCTTGCCAGTGATGCGACGGCCTTGCAGATCGTAGTAGCTGCCGGCGTCAGTGGTTGGCATAATAGCCGTTCTGATGCCTGTCGGATCGTTGTCGTTGACAATCTTAATCGATGTTGGCAGTCCTGTCGCATTCTCTTGAGCTACCAGACAGAAGGTGAAAGGCTTCATTTCGTAGCTCTCATGCAGCACGAAGCTATCGCCTTCCAGGATGTAGACATTCTTTCTGGTCTGCCGACAGTAGTTGTAAACGATGCCGAGCTTTGAACCCAGCAAGAAATACGAACTCTGAAAGATAGCATCTCCCATGAATTTGACGGTACGGCCAGCCATGGCGGGGTCGACACGGACTAACGAGAACTGGCCACGTTGTACGGCCGGCTTCACATGCAGTTCGCCTTTCGAAGCGCCACAGTCCTTCATCTCCTCACTTTCGATAAAGTAGTGGAAATTTGCAGAGAGATCTTCTCCTGTTACCGCATCTGTCACGAATTCATCGGTTATGATATCTGAAAAGAAAACCAGCGGGAGCCAGCAATTGGTCTCCTCAGCGGTGAAGGTATGCACGATACCCGCTGATTCTGAAGAGACATTGGGAATATTATTCTTAAAGCCCATATCATAGCGGGTGTCGAAGACGACGGGGTTCTGGGTACTGCCTTTGTCATTCAATACGATGGCATGTTCCAGTCCTTCCACTGAGGGGTTCGACACGTAATAGATGGTGTTGGGATTCTTGTTGGGCGTGACACGCTTTACCTTGGATTGGGGAATGATGACGACTGTAGCATCCTCGGGTGCGACAATCTCTTCAGCATCGTCAAAAACGGTCTCCACACTATCTGGCGTCAAGGCGGTAGTCACAGGAACAATGGTATAGACGTCGGTGAAGTATTCGTCAAACAGGTCGTTATTATTCAGGTATCTGAACGAGAACCTGACCTTCGACCATGTTCCCATTTCTTTAAGTTTTTCCGTAAAGGTAATACTGCTGCCAGCAGGTAATTTTCTACTTCCTGTGGTGAGTGGGACATTCTCGGATTCGTCCTCGACATTATAGCCAGTGATTTTGAACAAGCCACTATAGTCTTTGTCACTTTGGTTGAAGATGGTAAAGTCGAGCTTGCCACTCGATCCCTTAATGATTTTCTTTTCGTTATCAACCCTGTTGCCACCCAGTGTCAGCGGACCCAACGTGATGGGTGTGGCATCTATTTTAATGCCATAGAGCCAATGGCGGTAGAACATATCAGCATAGACACCATACTGCTCGTCAGGTTTCATGATGACCGTTCCGTAATCTGTTTTCCGTCTGACGACCTTCACCTTTCGGGTCTCATGCGGACGGAGCAGACAGCGCTCGTAGCTCCATAAAGCGGAGGCTGTTGTATAAACGAACAGATGGCCAAAATATTCCTCATCGCTCAGATTCTCGACGGTAAAGGTGATTGTCTTGACAGTCTGTTCACCACGAAAGTCCTCATACTCATATTCCGGGTTGGACAGTTTCAGGTTGGCTTCGCCGGGAACCTCTGTCAGACGCAGCGTAGTGCCGTCGATGTTGACGTTGACATAGAAACGGTCTGACCCCCGTAGCACATCCTTGATTTCAGGCTCTTTGCCAGTATCCATCATAGCAACCAGGCGGTAATTGCCATCGGAGAGTGTGTCGGGCAGCACGCAGTTGAAACTATTGATGCAGATAATTCTCGCTGATGTAAATTCAGCATACTGCCTGCCATTCAGCATACAGTGTATCTTACCGTCTTTCAGCAGCGCATACCGGTAGGTAGGCTGCATGCTTAACGTATGGGCCGTGGTCAGATAGCGTAAGATGCGAATCTCCGGGAAGGGCGACTTCGTGTCAGGTCGTGTCATGACCGGGTCGCTATATACATACATGCGTTCGCACCCCTCATGGACTGTCTGAGTCTCTATTGCCGGATCCTCCGTAGGCGGCTGGATGCCAATGATTACATCATGGAAGTCAGACCAGCAGGGGTTTGCCAGACTGCCGCCATCGCCAGAGCCTACAGGGTCAAGGGCTGGAATCTGGAAGAACCCGTCGAATTTTCCGTTCCATCCCCAGTTGAAGTGGAATTTACCTTCTCCGTCGTAGCCGTCGCAGACAAAACTATGGCCCTCTACACTACTGTTGTAACCATTATAGATGATGGGGCGCTTGGCAGCGAGTTCCTGATAGAGCATCTCTTCCCAATCGTCAATCGTGTACTCCACCTGGCTTAGCCAACGTACATTCTTATCATAGTCGAAGTAATCACGCAGCGCTTTGTCAATAATGATGGTCAACGCGCCAGACATACTCACACCATATTCCATCTTGACAGTTAAGCCAGCCCATCGCATCAGGTGGGCAACGGCATTGCCTTGAGCCTCGGTATAGTTGCTCTCAGTATAGGTATCGAGCATGTTTTCCCAATCAAAAGTCGTAGAAGGAGCCAGATTCCCGGGTTCTACAGTTTTTGTCGCACCCTGCGGCCATTTCCAGTATCTCATCACCTGTGACATGGATGTGGCCAGACAGCCTGTTATGGTTCTTACATCTGTCTTAAGGTCTACGGGGCATTCCCTGTTGTAGGGTTCACGCTGCCCCCACTGGCTTTTTATCAATGGCTCAATGCGCTCCCGGGGTGCAGGAGCACGCATGGCAGCACGGGCCTTGCCCTCTTCTATCAGCTTGATTTGCCGTGCATAGCCTTGCAGCCATGCCTTCATGTTAGGGGGCATGTCATCTTGGTCAATCGCGCCATGAAGTGAATAGCCTAACACACCGTCTACGCTGTCATCAGCACTGACAATGACAAACCCGCCGCCCTCCGCATTGAAGGCATAGAGCTCTGAGATACCCGTCGCAGCCTCGCGGAGTTCGACAGCAGAACTTCTGCGTGTCGTCTTTCCGCTGGCCTGTCGCTGTTCGAGGAATGCCTGGGCTTTCGCCTTGGCCTGTTGCTGAGTAATGGTCGGCGCTGCCTTTGCCGCTACGGCCATCAGTGAAACGATAGTTAATAATAGCGCTTTTTTCATCATTGTTTCTTAGTTAAATCTGTTATAGCTTTTATTATTTTATGAAAATCTTTTTGTTGTTGATGATGTAGAGTCCTTTAGCAGGCTGGCCAGTGACGCGACGACCTTGCAAATCGTAAATCTGGTTATTGCCGGACGGCTCACGATGGATCGTGCTGATGCCGGTTACTCCCGAAGGTGTCACGGTGGTGCCCTGCTTGACTGTGACATCGAGCAGGGTTGTGCCCTGAACGAACTTGTTATACGATGTTCCGATGAGGATGCGTATGTCATTCAGGTTCTCGGATGTGCCAAAGATACCATCCAGTTCGCTGGCGTCCAACTCCATGGTCTGTCCAGGAGGAATGGTATCGTAATTCGAACCCGAAATTCTGCCTGTTTCGCCTACCATCGTTGACTGCAAGGAGATGGAGTATGGCTTCTTCCACGTGCGTGTGTCATCGTTCTTGATGTATATCAGCGCATCGAGGTCGAAACGATCACGATATTCAATTTTATAGTCAACCACCTTCAGGTCGAAGAGATGGGGATCGTTCTCGATATTGACGACCGTCTTGTCCAAGATTACCTTGTCCGACAATCCCAGAAGGAATATTTCCATATCTCCCTTGAAGGGTACCACCATGGGATAACGCAGGGTGACGCGCTCACCCTTCTCAAGTTGCGTGGGGCGCATCATTTCACTCTTATCCACTGCAGCTACGAAGGTCGTGCCCATCGTTTGGCCTACGTTCAGCTGAGTGACTGTGCTGACCTCCTTGTCGCCCTGGTTCTCGACCACCAGTATCAGCGTGTTCTCCTCTAACGGGGTGGCAGGCGATTTCTCGAAATAGGCATTGATAATTTTCATCACCATGTTGGGATGAATGGTAACCTGCCCATCCTTCACATCCACAGTAAAGCACTCGCCGGGAGCGCCAAAGAACTCCCATGCCGCAGTGGGCTCTTGGGCATCCTTGGCTATCGGGTAGAGGGTGTGGGAGCCGTCGGTCAGCGTCAGTTTTCTTTTCGGAAAAACAAATTCTGCCAATTGGGCGTTAACGAAACTGGTTGCCGTGTCGTTCTGCGTGACGAGGGTACAGGAGCCATCAGCATTCTTGATGCCCAGGCCCATATAATATGACGCTTTCCTCAACTCAAAATCGGTATATGCCGCCACGTACACCAATGCAGTGTCAATGGCAACAGGCTCATTATATATGATTAGTTTCCTGACCACTTCGGGCACAACAGTCTCGGTGCCGGTACTTTTCTCAATGCCGACGAGAATCTGCTGGTTGGTGGCAAAGCCGAGATTGGTATTGCCGGCAGACCCCACACTGGTGTTGTCGTCGGGATTCAGCACGTTGATGGCGAAGTAGCCGTCGTTCTTTCCGGCCCAGCCCCAGTTGACGTGAAACATATCATTACCGTCGTAGCCGTCGATGACAAATTCATGTCCGCCGCTGCTGCTCTGCCCGGCAAAGACGACAGGACGCTTCTGGTTCAACTCATTCCAGATCAGCTGGTTCCATTGTTCGATAGTATAATGGGCGCGGTCGGCACAGTAGATACCTTGCGAGTAGCCGAAATAGCGTCGAAGGGCATTGGCTATGAACTCGTGCTGCGTACCCGACGCATCGGGGGTATAGTCCATCTTGGTGGCCTGCCCGCAGTAACGCATCAACTCGGCAACGGCCATACGCTGTTCCTCCGTACCTGGCTGTTGGCTCGTGTAGTCGGGCAGCATCAGGTCCCACTTGAAGGTGGTAGCAGGCAGTTCCGGCAACGTACAAGGTTCCCCTTCCTGATAGTTGAACGTATAGGAAGGAATGGTGGTGGTGGCATCCTGGGGCCACTGGTGGTAGTACATCACCTGCGCCATCGCCGTCGCCACACAGCCCGTCGCACAACGTTTGCCCTTCCAGGTATACTTATTACCTTCGTAGAGGGGAGTCATCAGGTCGTATGGTTCCACCTGATACCAAGTGGTCTTGAGCAAGGGCTGAACAGGTGACAGCGAACTCGTGGCTGTCTGCTGTGGAGCGGTGTATGTTTTGCTCAGATGGGCTATTTCATCGGCATAGCCCTGAAGCCACGAACGCATGTTGTCGGGCATGTCGTCGGCATCAATACTTCCCGTCAGGCTATATCCAAGCACGGGCAGTGTGCGTTCGTCGCCACTGACAATGACAAACCCGCCGCCCTCGGCATTAAAGGCATAGAGCTGTGAGAGCCCTGTCGCAGCCTCGCGGAGTTCGACAGCAGCGCTTCTGCGTGTCGTCTTTCCGCTGGCCTGGCGCTGTTCGAGGAATGCCTGGGCTTTTGCCTTGGCTTGTTGCTGAGTGATGGTCGGTGCTGCCTTTGCCGTTACGGCCATCAGCGCGACAATCGTTAATAATAGCGCTTTTTTCATTATCATTTCTGATTTTAGTTTGTTATAGCTTTTATTATTGATTCACGTCATTATTTGCGGATTAGTGTTGAGCCTAACTGTCCGAGCTGGACGGCATAGACGCCACGTTGCAGGCCGGGAAGCGTGATGGAGCCCTGCTGCACGGTGGTCCGTTGAAGCACCGTGCCTGAGAGGCTGTAGATGGTGACTGGGATTCCGTCTGCTGCACCGTCGGCATAGAGCACATCACCCACGAGTCGGAAGGTGACAGCCTTAGGCTGGTTTTTGCTCAGCGAAGGAATGGCGGTAGGCAGACCGAGCACTTCCAAGATGCCCTTATAAGCATTGATCTTGCCATGGCCGGCACGGATGCCTGCCTTGGTGGTGTTGTCGTCAGTATCGACGCTTTTCAGGATGATGACCTTCACGTCGTCGTTGGTCAGCGTGCGTCCCTTGTCGTGGGCGGCCTGCAGCCACAGGGCAATGATGCCTGCAGCAATGGGTGTCGCCATCGAGGTGCCGTTAGTCTTTATCCAGCAGTATTCACGAGGTTCTTTCTGTCCCACAAACTGGTTGCTGAACGACTGGCGGTTGCTGACCTCGGCGGTTTCGTACTTTCCGTCGCCATAGAAGGAGTTGGCAGCGCTATAGATGCACACGCCTGGGGAGACAACGAAGGGATGACGGTTACCAGCATAGTCGGTGCCATAGCTGCTGAACGGGGCAATCTCGCCCACCTTGAAATCTTCGTCGGGCTCAGCAGCCTCGCCAGGTTTGTCGACAATCAGATTGCTGGCCGCCCAGGCTCCCACGGCGATAGGCACACCAGTGGTGTTCAGGTCGCCCACACTCACATCGTTGCCTGCCACATCGAAGCCTTCGGCATTCAGAAATTCTCCTTCCTCATTCCATGCACGCTGTTCGACGGCGTTGGCCGATGTAATCTCTATGCCAAGTTGCTGTTGGAGGAAGTTGAATTTGCCCTTCGACTGAATAACGGTCTGCGTCATTGCACGGGGTAATCCGTCGGGGGCAACGCCAGCACCTATACCGTTGACGATGAGCAGTCCACCGCCAGCGCTGGTGTATCGGTCTTTCAGAAGTGCCTGTAAATCCTTGCTCAGCGCATCCGTGCCGACATCTTCCGTGTCGTCCATTTTCAGCGCTTTCGACGCAAGTCCGTTCTTCAGCTCATGAACCGCCGTGGTGGCCAGTTCCTGCTTCTTGTCTTCATCATAGATGAAAAACCGGATATAGGTAGGCTTGTCAGTAAACAGATAGTTATAGAAAGTGAACTCACCACGCATACCCATGAGTGTCTTCAGCGGATGCTGCGCGTCAATGGTCTTATGAATGTGGCATTTGTCGTTGCCCTCGTTGCCTGTAGAGATGGTCATCACGTGTCCCTTGTCGCAAAATGCCTTATACACCTGCGAGCCGGCACTGGTACCATCGTGCGTACCGTTATGGCTGTTCATGCTCATTGTCACCATGAAGGGCTTGCCTGCCTTCTTAGCGTAGTCGGCCATGTAGTTCAGGGCATACATCGTGTTGAGTTGCTCGGCATCATCATCTGTATTCTCATATTTCGTCTTCTGAGCTTCGTCGGGCGTGGTGTTGCAGAAAATCAGTTCGGCTTTTGGGGCCATACCTGCCAGGCTACCACCAGTGATGCCCTTGACGGTGCTGATGGGACTGGCTGCCGCACAGCCTGCCACATGGGTGCCATGATAGTGGATGTCGTCTTTGAGACGCGCAGTGTCGAGCAACAGCTCTGGGGTATCGAAGAGCGTGCCTTCCAGCTCCTTGCCGTCCACGACTGCTTTGTTGCCTTTTCCGTTGGTCATGCCTGGATAGTAGGCTGCCTTGACGCGCAGGTTGCCCTGTTCGTCCTTGAAAGCAGGATTGGTCACATCGAAGCCTGCATCGATAAAGCCGATGATGACACCCTCGCCCTGATAGGCCTGTGGCAGCTGGACGCCTGTGCCCGTCTGCACCTCGTCGGCATGGGTAGCCTTACGGCTGTTGTCTAGCTTCAGCATTGGTTTCACGGGTTTCTCAATGAGTTGCACATCCTCCAATATGGCTATGTCGTGCAACTGTCGGGCCGTTGCGGCTACCATCAGCATATGTCCGATAGCCGTCTTTACCTCGGCCCCAGTGGCCTCTATCTGCTGTCTAGCCTCGGTGGCATCCGCTTCGGTGTGAAGGCGTACGACAAAGAGGGCAGGTTTCTGGGACTCCTGTCCGCCTGCACGCCTCGCAGCCTCCATCTGTTGTGCAGCAAAGGCATGCACCATAGGTGCCAGCTTACTATTTGACGTTACTGACGGGGCGACAGTCTGTGCACTGACATGGCTCGCAGCTATTGTCAGGAGGATGCAAAGGATCCAAAGCATCTTTCCTTTCATAATGATACGATTCTATCAGATGATGTTATTTGCATCTGATGTCTTTGAATTTCCAGTTGCTGGAGGGCTCAATGAGATCGAATACCTCTGCTGTAGCGGGTAGGGCGGGGAAAATCAGGGCAAAACGCAGTTTCTGGTAGGGCCAAGGGATGCGCGTCACCGTGGGGGCAGTGGTGATGTTCTCCACACTGCTCAGACGCAGCTTTCCGCTGCCCTTGCTCTTGATATAGGTCTCTGGCTTGATGTAAAGTTCGTCGTTGGGCTCAGTGGCTTCGCATTCCAGTTCGATGCGAGTCTCGGTGTCAGAGCAACTGACGCGGACAATGCTTGTCGAGGTGTTGTCTTTCTTTCCCTTGCTGATAGGATTCTTCAGCGTGAAGCGATAGCGCGAGTAATCGTCAAGCGTCACGCTCGGGTTGTTGATGACACTGGGGCCCTCTTCTGTACGTCCTGCTTTCTCATAGAGGCTGGTAATCTTGGACGAGATGGTCTTCTGATCGGTATAGCCGTAGTCGCAGTTCAACTTGGCCACCTCTTCGTATCTCTCAAGGGCCTCCGCCCATTTCTCTTCTGTCTCCATTTGCTTGGCTTTTTCCTGGGCTTCCTTGAAAGTGGGCTGATACTGCTTTTTCTCGCGTTCCCAGATCTCCATAGCCTTCTTACGCTCGGCCGACTCAACGATAGAGCCTAAAAGCCCAAAACCGCTACTGATAGCCTGAGTGGTATGCCAGTTGTTCCACTGAGCATTTACAGGAGCTGTCATCATTGCTCCCAACAAGACTAAAACAAGAAATCTCTTTTTCATATTCGTTCGAAATTTAAATTATTGCAATACAGATTCGTTAAATTTTTGTTTTATCATAATAGTATTTGCAAAGATAAAGGATTTTTTCGTAATCACCAAATAATTACAGATAAAATTGCCTGTGTCCGCCAATACTAAAATAATAAGAGAATCATTCAACTTCTGCCAGGGTTAAGAATGAGGTACTCTAAAAGGCATTCAACCAATGACAGGGTTAAAGTAAAAACCATTCAACTTTTTCAAGGGAAGTACACCTCCTTCGGCACCTACGACGAACTATTCCGACATATCCTTTGAAAAAAATTTTTTTATTAAAAACTCAAAAATAACCTTCACCCTTCACTCTCGCAGAGGTAACTTATTGTGCTATGAAGTGTTAACTGACATTAAAACCATCATCAATCCTTCACTTTTCCGTCACTTTTCCGTCACTTTACCTTCACTTTTTGCTTTAGTGGCACCTAAAGAGCACTCACATTACGACTGAGTATCCTTTACTCGGCATGTAACTGATGCTTTGTCGGCATGTAAATCATGCTTTCTCGGCATGAAAGTGACGGATGAGTGAAGGAAAAGTGAAGGATAAGTGAAGGTTTAGTGAAGGTATAGAAGCGGCTTAAATCATTGGGATACAATCGCTTAACTATAAAAAAGTGAAGGATGAAGGTTGATTTTAAGTTTTCCATAAAATTTTTCGCTGAGCAGTTTGACAAAATCAGGGCTCTGCAAGGGGGTTTTGAGCCGTTCTCTGCCAAACTTTGCCCGGCTCGATGACTGGCTTTGCCCGGCTCAATGACAGTCTCCGCCCGGCCGTAGCCACCACACAGCCTCACCCAAGAGCAGACCTTTGCGCTTTTGAAATGAAAATAAATAATTTCTTTGCATTTTGCTCGGTTTTCACTACCTTTCTCCCTTGGAGAATGTAGGATGCACCTCGAAAATGAAAGAAAAATTATTTTTTTCTTTGCATTTTGCTCGGTTTTCACTACCTTTGCAAAATAACTATTAAACAGAGAGTTTTGATGTACTATATAGTTTTTGCGTGCTGGTACATGTTGTCGTTGCTTCCGCTACGCATCCATTATGTATTGTCTGATGCACTATATCTGATTATCTATCGGCTGGCGGGCTATCGGACAAAGGTGGTGAGAAGCAACCTCGCGTCGTCGTTTCCTGAAAAGTCGGCTGCAGAACTGAAAAGAATAGAAAAGGGGTTTTACCATTGGTTTTGTGACTACATAGCCGAAACGGTCAAGATGTTCTCCATGTCGGAGAAGGAGATGCGTCGCCGCATGCAGTTTGAAGGCATAGAGCAAATCAACGAGGAGTTTGAGAAGGGGCGCAGCGTGACGGTATATCTTGGCCACTACTGCAACTGGGAGTGGGTGAGCTCGCTGCCCCTGAACATCAGCCCCAAGGGTACGGCAGCCCAGCTATACCACCCCCTTGAGAGCAAGGCCCTGGACAGGCTGTTCCTCTACTCTCGCGAGCGCTTCGGTGCCCACTCGCTGGAGATGAAAGAGGCCTTTGGCATTCTGCGCAACTGGCAGAAGGAGGGGCGCCTCTCGGTGACGGGCTATATCTCTGACCAGGTGCCTGGCTATAGCAGCATGCACTACTGGCCCAGGTTCCTGAACCACGAGACACCTACCTACACGGGAGCTGAGCGCATAGCCCGCCTGCTGGACACACCCGTCTACTACTTTGACATCCTGCGTCCTCGCAGAGGGTACTATGTGGCCAAGGTGGTGAAAATGTGCGACAACCTGAAGGAGGCCCCTAAGTTCTCCATCACCGAGCAGTATTACCGCCTGCTGGAGCAGAGCATCCAGCGCAATCCTGAATACTGGCTGTGGAGCCACAACCGATGGAAGCGCCAATGGAAGGACTTTGTGGAGTACTTCCCTGACGAGCAGGAGCGCAAACGTATTCTAAGTAAACTGTAAGACGACAAGCAAGATGAAGATTGGAATTTTATACATCGGGATAGGCCGCTATGCCTGTTTCTGGCCCGAATTCTACAAGAGTAGCGAACAGTACTTCGTCGCTGAGGCCGAGAAGCACTACTATGTGTTTACCGACAAGGACGAGATACAGCCTCAGGAACGGGTGGAGGTGTTCCATCAGGACGACATGGGGTGGCCCTGCAACTCGCTGATGCGCTTCAAGATGTTCCGTCGTATCAAGGAACGGCTGCAAGACAACGACTACCTGTTCTTCTTCAACTCCAACGCCCAATTCCTCGTGCCCGTCCAGGCTCAGGACATCCTGCCACTTGACGAAGACTACTCGGCCTTGTGCATAGAGGACAATCCTGAGAAGATGTCGTTCGAGTCACGTACAGCGTCAGCAGCCTATGTTCCCAGGAGCGAAGCCAAGTACTACTTCTCTGGCGCGCTGAATGGCGGCAAGCGCGATGCCTACCTACAGCTTATTGAAGCCTGCGACCAGATAGTCGATACCGACCTGCGTAACGGTCTGATGCCCTTATGGCACGACGAGTCGGTGTTGAACGGTTTCCTGTTCGGCAAGCGTGTAAAGGTGATGTACCGCAATATGGGCAAACCAGCGAACTGGAGCGAGCCCAAGGATGCGAAAATCATACTGCGCCGCAAGGAGGATGTTTTAGGACGCAGCTGGTTGCGGAACTACAAGGGACGTGAGCATACGAACACCTGGCTGCGCAAGTTGCTAAGAATGACGGGGTTGGTGAGTTAGGACTTCCCCTGCTCGTACTTCTTGGCGAGGAAGATGAACTGATAGTAGCCTTCCAGTACGGCTTTGATGAAGCCTGGGATTCCGTCGAGGACAGCCCCTTTAAGGATGTAGGTCTTGAAGAAGCGGAAGAAAGGCCGCCACAAGAAGGCCAGGGGTCCATAGTGCTTATGCTTCTTGCGCTCCAGCTCGTTGCGAGTGTATTGGTTGGTCTTGCTGACAATGTTCTCTATGCTGTCGTTGGCCAAGTGCTCAAAGGCCAGCTCTTTTCTGTCGGCAGGAATCTTCTCTACACGCCCGTCAACCTCCGGCACACAATGGATGACGGCAGGCCAATGAGTAGCCTGTTTACGGAAGAAACGCAGGATATGGTCAGGATAGTGGCAACGCATAAAGCGCCCCATGAAGTAATTCTTTCGAGGAATAAAGAGACCGTCAGGACAATCGTCCTTCTGAATAACGTCGTACAGATATCTTTTCAGATCAGGAGTCACTATCTCGTCGGCATCCACCACCAGCACCCAGTCGTGGGTTGCCTCATGGATGGCATACTCACGGGCAGGCTCCACAATATTGTAGGTTCCTCTTGGAAAGGTAACGATGCGGCAACCGTACCTGCGGGCTATCTGCAAGGTAGCATCCGTACTCTCCATGTCGCACAGCAGCACCTCGTCGAAGTCCTTCACAGCCTCAAGCACCTGCTGCAGATGCTGTTCGGCATTGTAGGTATTAATGACTACCGATATTTTGTTCGTTTCCGCCATTGTGAGGCAAAGGTACAAATAAGTGAGAGAAAAACCAAATTATTTGAGTTTTCTTTTCTATTTCTCCTATTTATTTCGTAACTTTGGCGCCGTAATTTTAAAAAGACAGAAGAAAAATGAAAAAACTATTAGTTATTTTAGCAATGATGCTGCCCGTTGCTCTGCTGACTGTCAGCTGTAGCAAAGACGAGAAAGATCCTGAACAAGTTTACAAAGATATTGTCAACAAGGACTGGCAGGGTTACATGGACACTTACAAAAAGAATGGCAGTGGCTGGACAAGCCTTGACGAGCGTTCTTTTGTCGCCATCCGTTTCGAAGGCACCTCGCCAACTGCCTTGAGTGGCACAGGCTATCAGATGGAATTCGACAGCGGCTCTATGGCTGGCGATCCCCAGGACAAGAGCAAATTCACCTGGAGCATTGCCAACGGCGAGCTGCACATTGTCTACGCTGCAGGATGGAGGGATGTCTGGATAGACTACAACAACTGCAGGGTTTCAAATACAAGCTTTGCCGGTGAGATGTATGACCACAACCAGCACAAGTACGACTTCGCCTTCCAACCAGGTGTCTCCATCGCATGGAGTAAATACTTCAACTAAGAGATCGCCCTCAAACATACTAATCCCCGCCTGGCAAAAAAGCGGGGATTATTCAATCCAATCCGATGAAAGAAAAACTGAAAACGATACTGACAGACCCCCGCACGCTTTTGTGGGTGTGGATGCTGATTGCCATCAGCGGCATGTATCGTTTCGGGCACGGAAGGGAGAACAACTTCCTGATTTTCAAGTATGAGTTCTGGCACGTTGTGAACCAGCTGCCGCTCTACATACACTACCCGGCCGAATACTTCGACCTGAACCACTACGGCCCGACATTCTCGATGGTTATTGCGCCCTTTGCCATACCCCCCACATGGCTGGGTATGCTGCTGTGGCTCATAGCGCTGACGCTGCTGCTCTACGTAGCCATCAGGCATAACCTGTTCACACGGTATCAGCAGGTGTTCATCTATTGGTTCTGTGCCCACGAGTTGCTCAATGCCGTACAGATGCAGCAGTTCAACATTGCCATTACAGCCATCATCCTGCTGAGCTACTACTTCATGTGCAAGGAGAAAGATTTCTGGGCTGCCTTTGTCATCATGCTGGGTACCTTTGTGAAGCTCTACGGCATTGTGGGACTGGCCTTTTTCTTCTTCTCCAGGCACAAGGGCAAGCTCATAGGAAGCCTGTTCTTCTGGGCTGCCGTCATGTTTGTAGTTCCCATGCTCATCTCCAGTCCGGAATACATCATAGGACAATACCACGACTGGTACGCAAGCCTGGTAGGGAAGAATGCGGACAACATGTTCTCGCCGGGACAGAACATCTCCCTTTTAGGACTGGTACGCAAGATTTCGGGCTGTGCCACCTACAGCGACCTGTGGCTCATCGTCCCAGGCCTCATAGCCTTTGCACTGCCCTATCTCAGACTGGAGCAATATAAGAACGAGGCCTTCCGGCAGACGCTGCTGGCATCGGTGCTGATGTTTACCGTACTATTCTCGACAGGGTCGGAGAACAGCACCTATATCATTGCCGTTGTGGGTGTGGCCATCTGGTATACCGCAGCACCCTGGCAACGCACGAAATGGGATGTGGCCCTGATGGTGTATGTGTTCTTTTTCTGCACGATGGGCCATTCCGACCTGGTGCCTCGTTTCATCAAAGAGGAATACATGAAACCCTACGGACTGAAAGCCCTTCCTGTAGTCATCGTCTGGCTGAAGCTGTGTTACGAAATCTATGTCAAGGACTATGCAAGCAAGACTCTCAAAGGCTAAGGCCTTCTTCCATCAGCCTTTCTGGAGCGACTGGCGTACCATCACGTTCGTCTATGCGCTGATGCCCATCATCGTCGGCCTGCTGAAATGGCATAAGGACAATGACACATACCATATCTATAAATCGGTATTCTGGAACACAATCAACCAGTTGCCGCTATATGAGTTCTACGACTATCTGAAGGGCGACTGCAACCACTACGGTCCTGTCTTTGCCTACATCATAGCCCCTTTTGCCATGCTGCCTGACACTTGGGGCATGCTGCTCTGGGAGTGTTTCCTTGTGGCAACCTTCTACATGGCCGTACGCTATATGCCCCTGGAACGCTGGCAGAAGGTCTTTATGTTCTGGTTCTGTGCCCACGAGGTGCTGACACCTCTTTTCGTGGAACAGTACGACCTGGCGATGGCAGCAAGCTACTTGCTGATGTTTGCCTGCGTGGAGCGGAAAAAGCCTGTCTGGGCTGCATTCTTCATCATGCTGAATGTCTTTATCAAGCTATATGGAGTCATGGGCTTTGCCTTCTTCTTCTTTATCGAAGACAAGAAAAAGTTCCTCCTGGCCTGCCTGGGATGGTCGGCACTCTTCTTCGCGGCCCCTATGCTGCTGTCGAGTCCTGAGTTCGTCGTACAACAATATGTAGGCTGGTACGAATCGTTGATGGCAAAGAACACACAGAACCTGGTGGAGGCTTTCAACACAACCAACACCTCGCTTCTGGGCATCCCTCGCAAGATATCAGGCAATACGGAGTATAGCGACCTGTGGCTCATCATCCCAGGCATTCTGCTTTTCCTGTCGCCCTTCCGCAGAGTCAGCCAATACAAGCATGTAGCTTTCCGCTATGCCATGCTGGCCTCAGCGACGATGTTCGTCACCCTCTTCTCGACAGGTACCGAAAGCTATGGCTATATCGCCCCGATGACAGGTTTCGTCATCTGGTATACCACCTCACCTTGGAAACGAGGACGCTGGGAACTGATACTGCTCATCTACGCTTTCATCTTCACCTCCCTATGCACAAGCGATGTCTTCTTCCCCCGATGGATCTGGAAGGAGATCATAGCCCCCTACGCATTGAAGGCACTGCCTACAACCATCGTATGGTTCTACCTGATGTGGGAGATGAATAAGAAAGATTATGCCAGAATCTCTGCCACGTGATACAGCGGACGGCGCTTCACCTCGGTATAAATCTTTCCGATATAGATGCCGATGACACCCATCGATGTCAGCACGAAACCACCTACCAGCCATAAAGACAGCATGAGTGATGCCCAACCTTTCACGGCAGTTCCCACACAAAGTGAATAGACGACATAGATGCCCATGCAGAAGGCAATGACAAGGAACATCAGACCGATGTTGAAGATGACATAGAGGGGTTTTACGCTGAAGGCCGTAATGCCATTGAGTGCCAGTCCAAGCATCTTACCTAACGTGTATTTCGAGGAGCCGGCAAAACGTTCGCTGATGACATCGTCGACAGTAGTGTGCTGCAAGCCTATCTGAGGTATCAGACCACGCAGATAGAGGTTATGCTCCTTATAGGTGGAGAGCATGTCGAGGGCACGACGGCTCATCAGACGGAAGTCGGCATGGTTATAGACACTCTCTACCCCCATCTGACTCTGTAAGGTGTAGAAGGCCTGGGCTGACATACGTTTCATGAACGGGTCAGCCTTGCGCGACACCTTGACACCATAGACAATGTCGTTACCTTCTTCAAAGTGCTTCACCATCTGGGGAATGCACTCAATGTCGTCCTGAAGGTCGGCATCAATGGTAATGACGGCATCGGCCCAGTCCTTGGCTGTCATCATGCCAGCCATGATGGCATTCTGGTGGCCTACATTGCGGGCCAGGTTGATGCCACGGACAAACTTATTCTCACTATGTAGCTCGCGAATAAGTTGCCAGGTACGGTCACGGCTGCCATCGTTGACAAACACCATCATAGAGTCGTTGGATATCAGTCCCTCGGCTATCATACGCTCAAAGAGGGCTGTCAGACGCTCTACGGAGTGGCGCAGGACGTCTTCTTCATTATAGCAAGGAGAAACGGTTGCGAGTCTGATCATGACACATTAAAATATATGAAAAACACTAAGCTTTAACCCTATCCACAAAGTCATTATAGGTGATGAACTCATGACCACGCTGCTTCAGCATCTTGACAAGACGGTCAAGGCGCTCACACATCTGGTGCCCGCTATGGTTCCTGATGATAAACGGCATCTTGAACTCCGGGTGCTCCTTGAGCTCATAGAACTCCCAGGGGTGAAAGTAAGTGACGAAATAACCGTCCTTGCCCAGCACACGACGCACCATCCAGTGATAGAGGCTCTCGGGCAGGTTGTGAAGGGCCAGCCAAAAGAGTGGAAAGCGGATTAGAGGCGTTACGGAGGCAGGAATCTGCATCACACCGTCCTTCATGAACCATGTACGAGGTTCAGTCAAGTGCATGTAACGTCCTGGGATGAAGGCAGGATTAAGTGAGGAGTTGTAGCGATAGCCCACACGCTTGATCTCCGACTCGACGACAGGAAACATACGAGGCTGACGATAACCGTAGACGGTGCGGCCTGTGACACGCTCCACGATTTCCTTTGACTGGGCAAAGTCGGTTTCCTTGGGCCGCCAGTGGTCTACTCCGTGGCAGGCCACCTCATGGCCCTCGTCCATGATGCGCTTCATGACCTCAGGAGCATGCTCGGCAAAGTTGCCAGTACAGAAGAAGGTGGCATGCACGCCGTTCTGCTTCAGCACGTCCATAATGCGGTTGGTTCCCACAATAGAAACATTCATACCATCTTCCAGCGAGAAGTCTACGCCATGCTCACGAGGCACGTCGAACTCCTCGGTATCAAAACTCAATAGAATCATTCCGGCTTGTTTTTTCATGTCTGCAAAAGTACAAATTATCAGCGTAATATGCAAGCATTTTGTGAAAATTCATGCACAAAGAGTCGTTTTCTTCTGTTTTTTATGTACCTTTGTAGCGTTATGACGGATATCATCATCGGTTTCGATGCCAAGCGCATTGTTCGTAACGGAACAGGACTGGGCAGCTATGGTCGTACACTGGTCAACGACCTGGCCCGCCAACAGGCCCTCCAGCTAAGGCTCTATGCACCTGACGAGGGACGTGCCGACCTGCGTAGCCAGATCGTAGAGCGTCCGAATGTGTGTTTCTCTTTCGCAGGACGTAAGGGCTTGGGGGCTGCATGGTGGCGTATGTCGGGTATGGTAGAGGACTTGCGGCGTGATGGTGTGCAACTCTATCATGGGCTGACGGGGGAGCTGCCGATAGGCATCCGGAAGAGTGGCATCCGTAGCGTGGTGACCATCCACGACCTCATCTTCCTGCGTCATCCAGAGTTCTACCATTGGGTAGACACAAAGATTTATGTCTGGAAGTTCCGTCAGACGCTGAAGGAGGCCGACCATATCATTGCCATCAGCGAGTGTACCAAGCGTGACATCATGGAGCTGGGAGGTGTGGGCGAAGACAAGATATCCGTCATCTACCAGAGCCACGCTCCACGCTTCAGCGCTGAGGTCAGCCAACAGTTACAGGAAGAGGTCCGAAAGCATTATCAGCTGCCCCGTCGCTTTATTCTCAGCGTAGGATCCATCGAGGCCCGCAAAAACATCCTCCAGGCTGTCAAGGCCCTGCCCATGCTGCCTGCCGACATATCTTTGGTCCTTGTGGGACGTCATACCAAATATGCTGATGTGGTGGCTGACTATGCCCAGAAGCGAGGCTTAAGCCAGCGTGTCGTCATGGTGCATGGGGTTCCCGACCGGCATCTGCCTGCCTTCTACGCCCTGGCTGAGTCGTTTGTCTACCCGTCTGTCTACGAAGGTTTTGGCATTCCCATCATCGAGGCCATCAGCTGTGGGCTCCCTGTCGTAGCCTGCACAGGTTCATGCCTGGAAGAGGCTGGTGGGCCAGACTGCTACTACGTGGCGCCGAATGACATAGAGGGAATGGCAACGGCCATCAGTCACACCTTACGTGGAACCAATGGCCGTGAAGAACGTATTACCCGCAGTCAGCAGTATATCCGCCGCTTTGAGGGCACTGACGTGGCCAGCCAGGTGGCTGACCTCTATCGTCGCTTGCTTTAGAATGCAGCCTGGATTTTTGCTGCAATCTCCTTGAACTCTTCTTCTGAGAGCTTCAGCTTCTCACGCCGGAAGTCGGCATCTGCCTCACTCTGCATGGGGATGAGGTGGATATGGGCATGAGCCACCTCCAGGCCTAACACGACCTGAGCCACCTTCTTGCAGGGGAAAGCCTTCTTGATGGCGATGGCCACACGCTTGGCAAACTGCTGATAACGGGCCAGCTCGTCGTCGTCCATATCGAAGAAATAATCTACCTCGCGGCGAGGAATCACCAGGGTGTGACCCTTCACCAGCGGATTAATGTCAAGGAAAGCATAGAACTCGTCGTTCTCTGCACACTTATAGCTGGGTATCTCGCCAGCAGCAATCTTACTGAAAATATCCATAACTTACCTTATTTACTTCTTTACCCTTTTGTCTTTAAGCAATGCTGATGTTCTCGATGCGCAACTTAATAGTGCCGCGAGGAATCTTGATTTCCACCTCCTCGCCTACCTTCTTGCCCAACAAACCCTGAGCAATAGGAGTCTTGATAGAAATCTTGCCGGCACGCAAGTCGGCCTCGTTCTCACTGACGATAGTATAGCTCATCTTGCTGTTGGTAGTCAGATTGGTCATCTCTACCTTGGTCAGAATCTGCACACTATCGGTACTCAGACGTGAGGTGTCTACCACCTTAGCCTCGCTGATGGTGGTCTTCAGCTTGTTAATCTTATCCTCCAGGTGAGCCTGCGCCTCCTTGGCAGCATCATACTCACTATTCTCACTCAGGTCGCCCTTTTCGCGAGCCTCGGCAATGGCTGCCGATGCCTTAGGACGCTCTACCGCCTCTAAACGGTGTAACTCGGCTACTAACTTGTCGTAGCCTTCTTGTGACATATATGCCATACTGATTCTTATTTAATGTTTACTATTTACAATTTTACGGTTTAAACGCAGATAAAAGAAAGAATCCCGACTCTTTCGCTCTGTCGGAATCCCCTATTCTATCCATGTCTTTATCCGTTTGCAAAGGTAGGAAATTATTTCGAAACGGCCAAATCTTTCCGCCAAAAACTTCCTTTGCACAAAAAACTGTCGCCCTCTCTTCAGCAAGAAAGGGCGACAGCCGTATGTGCTATTTTACAATCGCCTACAGCAGATTCATCGTGTCGGTGGCAATCATCAGCTCCTCATCAGTAGGAATCACAACCACCTTCACCTTAGAGTCGTCGGCAGAGATAATCGCCTCCTCGCCGCGGACATTGTTCTTCGACTCGTCGAACTTGATGCCGAGGAACTCCATGTCCTTGCAGACCTCTGAACGCATGCTAATCTGATTCTCACCAACACCGGCAGTGAAGACCACCACATCGAGTCCACCCATAGCAGCTGCATAGGCACCGATATACTTCTTGATGCGATAGAAATACATGTCCTGAGCCAGCTTGGCACGAGGCTCACCAGCCTTGGCAGCATTCTCTACGTCACGCATATCAGATGAGCCACCCGTGAGACCAGCCACACCACTCTTCTTGTTGAGCAGGTTGCTCATGCCATCAGCATCGAGACCGAGCTTCTTCTCGATGAAGGTAACAGCACCGCCATCGATATCACCAGCACGAGTACCCATCACGAGGCCCTCCAACGGGGTAAGACCCATTGAGGTGTCGATGCACTTACCGTCAACGACTGCAGCGATAGAACCACCATTACCAACGTGGCAAGTCACCATCTTGGTGCCCTCTGCAGGAATGCCTAAGAACTCACAAGCACGGGCAGAGACATAACGGTGAGAGGTTCCGTGGAAACCATAGCGACGGATGCCGTACTTCTCATAGAGCTCATAAGGAATGGCATACATGTAGGCCTTGGGGGGCATAGTCTGGTGGAAAGCGGTATCGAAGACACCTACCTGAGGCAGACCAGGCATCAGCTCCTTCACAGCATTCACACCCTTCAGGTTTGCCGGGTTATGCAGCGGAGCCAGATCAGAGCACTCCTCAAAGGCCTTCAGTACCTCATCGGTGAGAACTACGCTCTTGTTGAACTTCTCGCCACCATGCACCATACGATGACCCACAGCGTCAATTTCGTCGAGTGACTTGATAACACCAATCTCAGGATCTGTCAGCAGCGAGAAGATGAACTTCACACCCTCAGTATGCTCAGGGATGTCATGCATGATCTGCTTCTTCTCACCATTGGCCAGTTTTACCTTTACAAAAGCACCGTCCAAGCCTACGCGCTCAGCACCACCACTGGTCATCACACTCTTGTCGTCCATGTTGTACAAAGCGTACTTAATAGAGGACGAGCCACAGTTTAATACTAATATCTTCATATTTTTTTGCTTTTAGCTTTTAGCTGTTAGCCGTTAGCTTGCCAAAAGCCAATAGCCAACAGCCAATAGCGAATTATTACTTCTTAGCGTCCATGGCCTGGCAAGCCGTGATGGCTACCATGTAGTAGATATCGTCTACTGAACAACCACGAGAGAGGTCGTTGACAGGACGTGCAATACCCTGCAAGATAGGACCAATAGCGATGGCGTCACCCAGACGCTGAACAAGCTTATAGCCGATGTTACCAACCTCGAGGTTGGGGAATACGAGCACGTTAGCCTTACCAGCGATATCAGAGCCAGGAGCCTTCTTTGCACCTACTGAGGGAACGAGAGCGGCATCAGCCTGCAGCTCACCGTCGATCTTCAGAGAGGGATCCATCTCCTTAGCCAGACGGGTTGCCTCAATGACCTTGTCACAAACCTCGTGTTTGGCACTGCCCTTGGTAGAGAAGCTCAGCATAGCCACTCTGGGGTCAGCAAAGCCAGCCACCGACTTAGCGGTCTGAGCTGTGCAGACAGCAATCTGGCTGAGCTGTGCAGCATCAGGCATTGGCGTTACAGCTACGTCACCGACGACAAGCACACCATCCTCACCATACTGCTTCTCCTTAGAGATGAGCAACAGACCACCGCTGACGCAGGTAATGCCTGGAGAGCACTTAATAATCTGCAGAGCAGGACGCAGAGTATCGCCAGTCGTCGACAAGGCACCACTGATCTGTCCGTCAGCACCTTCAGTCTTGATAATCATACAACCCAGGTACAGAGGGTTCTTCACCAGCTTACGGGCTTCCTCGATGGTCATACCCTTTGACTTACGAATCTCAGCCAGCTTCTCAGCCATTTCCTCGCTCTTCTCATAGTTCTCTGGGTCGATGAGAGTGGCCTTGCCAATATGCTGCAAGCCCTTCTCCTTAGCCAAAGCGGCTACCTTCTCAGGGTTACCAATCAGAATGATGTCTGCCATGTCCTCAGCCAACACACGGTCAGCTGCACAAAGTGTGCGCTCCTCCTCAGCCTCAGGGAGCACGATGCGCTGCTTGTTTGCCTTAGCACGCGCTACGATTTGACTCAATAAATCCATAGTTTGTTTTATTATAATTAGTTTTAAGATATATACATGGACTGCAAAGGTACAAATTAAAGTGAAGAGTGAAGAGTGAAGAGCGAATAATTTGCTCCCGCCTTGGTATTTTTTAACTTTTCACACCACTTATATCATCTCCTGAGTGAGGATGCTTTCCAGTTTCTCTGCGGTGAGTCGCAACTGGAACTGACTACGGATAGCTACCGAGATGCTACCCGTTTCCTCAGAAACCACAATGGCTATGCTGTCGCTCTCGTGTGTGATACCCAAGGCAGCACGATGGCGCAAGCCCAGCTCCTTTGGAATATGCAGGTCGTGCGATACAGGCAGGATACAGCCTGCAGCCCTGATACGGTTGTTGGCAATAATCATGGCACCGTCATGCAGAGGCGAGTTCTTGAAGAAAAGGTTCTCAATGAGGCGCTGGCTGACTGAGGCATCAATAACTTCACCCGTAGCCACAATGTCGTCCAATGGTGTGCCTCGCTGGATGACGATGAGAGCACCCACCTTCTTCTTACTCATATTCATACACGACATCACTATAGGCATGATAACCTGCTTCAGCCGTTCCACATCCCTTCGCTTGTCGCCATTGGAGAAGATTCGCCGGATGGTCTGCATGCGCTGGTGGGCACCCAGGTTATACAGGAACTTACGGATGTCCTCCTGGAAAAGAACAACCAGACCGATGGCACCAATGCTGACCACCTTGTCCATGATGCTGCCCAGCAGTCGCATCTGCAACACCTGAGACACCAGCAACCACAACACGACAAACACCAGAATGCCCATAAAGACATTCAGAGAACGCGACTCCTTCATCAGCCTGTAAGCATAGAACAGCAGAATGGCTACCAGAATGATGTCGACAATATCCTTTACTCCAAATTCGAAAAACACCGCTTTATATCGTTTACTATTTTACTATTTGCTATTCATCGTTTGTCGTACCAGGCGACAGCACTCCACGGCCTCACGGACATCGTGCACGCGCAGAATAGAGGCTCCTTTCTGCAGTGCTATGGTGTGAAGCACAGTCGAACCGTTAAGGGCTTGTTCAGGCTCCGTGTCCAGCAATCGGTATATCATTGACTTACGCGAGACGCCTACCAATACTGGCAATCCTATCATCTGCATACGCTCCAGACCGTTCAGCACCTCGTAGTTTTGCTCCAGCGTCTTGCCAAAGCCAAAGCCTGGGTCGAGCAGGATGTCTTTCTGTCCCAATGAGCGCAGCTGGTCTACAGCCTCGGCACAGTCTAACAGCACCTCGCGCATGGTTGCCTTGCGTGACGTGTATATATAAGGTACACGTAATCGCGCCACCATCCTGAACATATCAGCTGTCGAGCGTGTGGCGCTGCTTTCTCCAACATCGTTGATGATGTCCACACCATAGTCCTCAACCACCATGCGGGCCACTGACGGGCGAAAGGTGTCGACGCTGACCACAGCCTCAGGAGCCACACGACGCACAATGGGCAATGCCTGGTGCAATCGCTCCATCTCCTCTGCCTCACTGACAGGTTTGCTGTCAGGACGAGTCGAACAGGCCCCCACGTCAACCATGCTGCCTCCCTGGGTCAGAATCTCTTCCACCCTGTGGGCAATAGCAGTATCCGTCTGTTGTCGGCTGTTACCATAGAACGAGTCAGGCGTCACGTTGAGGATACCCATCACCTGTGGCTCAGCCAGACTCAACAGTCGCCCATTGCAATTCAGCGTATAGTTCATGCCACAAAGGTACGAATAAGTGAGCGAAAAACCAAATTTATTTGGATTTTTATCTTTTTACTCATATTCCACGTAGGGCTCCAGACGCTCAATGATCTCTGGAGGGAAGTCCTTCGAGAAGCGAAGGTCCTGCAGACTGCTGATATTGCCATGCAAGCGACGATAGTCGACAATGGTCTTTGCCCGATAATAATTAATGTACGGATGCTGGCGCAGCTGTTGCAATGTCAGACGATTGATATTCAGCCTCTTGGGGTGCGGATCCTGGATAACGAAGTATTGCTTGGCATTTTGTGGAAAATTCTCTATCTCGTCCAGCTGGTCAACACTGACATAGCCTCCCAGCCATCTCCCATAACGCATTATTTCCTTGGCATAATACGCTCCTATGCCTGGCACCTTACGTAGCTGTGTAGTGTCAGCAGTATTCAGAACGATATGCTCATTCTCCTTAATCTTAACGGGATAACGCAGGGTGTCGCGCTCATATTTGCTTTCCGACTTCTCCTTTTCTCGAGTTCGCTCACCTACCAGGGTCGATGCTGGCAGATAGTCGCTGGAAATCTTTATATAGGGCTCCAACTCACGATACTGCTTTACGGTGAGGCCATAGAGTCGGGCAAAGTCCTCCTTACGACGATAGATACCGCCATGACTTCTATACCGGTAGATGTTTCTGACCTGCCAGGGTTGCAGGCCCAAGCGTAGCAGCTGGGTGGAATCTGCAGTATTAGGATCGAAGGGGAAACGTTCTGCCTTTCGCGATTCCGTAGCATAGTACTGGACAGGACGCTTAGCACGATACGACTTAGTAGTCTGGGCTTTCTCGTTCTCTGCTGGTTGTTCACCACTAGTCAGCCAAAAGCCTACCAGTGCCACCACACCCACCACAAGGGCTGCTATCGTTACTCGCCTGTCATTTCTGTTCATATCACTCCCAACTGATGAAGGAATACCAACATGATACAGATAGGACAAACATAGCGCACAGCAAACAGATAGGCGCCAAAGAAACGACCCCTCAGCGTGCCGTTATTGGTAAACTCGCTCCTTACCACCTGCTTGGGGATATACCAGCCTACAAACAGACAGGTCAGCATACTTCCCAAAGGTAGCATGAAGTTAGCTGTCAAGGCATCGCAGAAGCCCATCAGCGACCGGCCCATCAACTGCAAGTCAGGGAAAGGCCCTGCCGACAAGGCGCAGAACAGACAGATGACAGAAGCTACCACCGTAACAATCCATGCTGACCTCCTACGAGGAAGATGCAGTTCCTCAGTAAAGAAGGCCGTACCTATCTCATGCATCGAGATGGTGCTGGTCATGGCCGCAAAGACCAACAAGGCATAAAACATCACGCTGATGATACTGCCCACCACAGGCAACGAGGCAAAGGCCTGCTGGAACACATTTGGCAGCGTAATGAAGATGAGCGAGGGTCCTGAGTCAGGACTGACACCCACCGAGGCTGCCGCAGGGAAAATCATCAGACCTGCCAGGATGGCTATCATGGTGTCCAATATAGCAATCTGCCCGGCTGAGCGAAGCAGGTTGGTATCTTTTGTAAAATAGCTGGCATAGGTACATAGGCAGGCCGTACCCAGCGAGAGCGAGAAGAAGGCCTGCCCCAAGGCTTCAAGCATCACATTGCTGCCCATCTTCGAGAAATCGGGCTTCAGCAGGAACTCCACGCCAGCCATTGCACCTGGCAACATGCACGAGGCAATGACAATGACCACCAGCAGCAATAACAGGATGGGCATCAGCAGCTTCGAGGCACGCTCTATGCCGCTACGTACACCACGCACTATCACCAGATGAGTAGCCATCACGAAAGCCACACCACACAACACAGGCTTCAAAGGGTCGCTGGAGAAACTGGCGAAGTAGTTCTTCACATAGTCTGCATCGCCATTGAGCTGCCCTCCAATAGAGGCATATAAGTATTGCAGACACCAACCAGCCACCACGGCATAAAAGCCCAGAATGATGGTTGCTGTCAGGATGCCCAGATAGCCCACCAGCTTCCAAGGCTTACCACCTGACAGTTTCTCGTATGCCCTGGCAGCATTGGTCTGCGCATGACGCCCCACGACAAACTCGCTCAGCATGCCAGGCACACCCAGCAACAGGATACATGCTATATAGATAAGGATAAACGCTGCGCCACCATTCTCGCCTGTCATATAGGGGAAACGCCATACGTTTCCCAGACCCACAGCCGACCCTGCCGTGGCCAGCACAATACCCACCTTACTGCCAAAACTGCCACGCTCGTTCATCGCAATAATCCCAGCTGATGTAAGAAGATAAAGAGGATGGCCAGCGGACAAACATACTTCACGAGGAAGATGTACAGGTGGAAGAAGCGACCCTTCAGCGTTCCCCAGTTGGTAAACTCGTCACGTACCAGCTTGTGGGGCACGAACCATCCGATGAAGATACAGGTCAGGAAGCCTACGATGGGCAGGAATATCTGGCCTGTCACGAAGTCAAACCAGTCGAACAGCGACTTGCCGAAGAACACCATGCCATCGACAGCACCCAACGACAACGAGCAGAAAGTGCCTACCACACACGTCAATACTGTCACCAACAATGCCGCCTTCTTGCGCGTAATTACAAGCTCCTCCTGAAAGAAAGCCGTCGACACCTCATGCAACGACATCAGCGACGTCAGCGCAGCCAGCGCCAGCAATACGAAGAACAACAGTGATATGGCATAGCCCACCACAGGCATCGAACCAAAAGCCTGTGTAAAGACGTTAGGCAGCGTGATAAAGATGAGTGAGGGTCCTGAGTCAGGACTCAACCCTACGCTGAAGGCAGCAGGAAATATCATCAGACCTGCCAGAATGGCTACCACCGAGTCGATAACGCCTATCTGAACGGCAGCATTGGTCAGGTTGGTATGTTTCGAAAAGTAGCTGGCATAAGTACACAGGCAACCCATAGCAATGCTCATCGAGTAGAATGCCTGACCTAACGCTGCCAGGAAAACATCACCATTGATTTTCGAGAAGTCAGGTTTGAACAGGAACTCAATGCCCTTCTCGGCGTTGGGCAGCAAGCAGGAAGCCACCACGATGACCAGCAACAGGATGAACAGCGTGGGCATCATCATCTTAGAGGCTTTCTCTATGCCGTCACGAACGCCATGCTCAATAATCAGATAGGTCATACCCAGGATTATCACCGTCCAGAAGACAGGCCTCACAGGGTCGGTAGACAGCTCTGTAAAGTACGTCTGGAAATATTCCGGCGAGCCCTGCATCTGACCTATCAGCGACACCCATACGTACTGCATGCACCACCCTGCCACCACGGCATAGTAGCCTGTAATGAGGAAACCCGTCAGCACACCCATATAGCCTATGAACGACCAAGGACCGCCACCAGCCACATTCGAGAATGCCCGGGCCGTATTGGCCTGTCCGTGGCGACCCACGATAAACTCGCTGATCATGCACGGAATACCCAGCAACAGCACGCAGACGACATATATCATGATAAAAACAGCGCCACCGTTCTCGCCCGTCATATAAGGGAAACGCCATACGTTTCCCAGACCTACTGCCGACCCCGCCGTAGCTAGGATGACACCCAGACGACTTCCAAAATTAGTCCTTTTCAACTCTGACATCTCAACTTTTTTCATAATCGCTTGCAAAAATATAAAATATTTCTTACTTTTGCATCAAAATCGTCGATAAATATGCAAAAAGCCCGCTATTTTGTGAGGAAATACCCCCTGTCGCTGCTCTGCATAGCGCTGATATGGGTACTCTCGCTGACACCCTTTTTCCCTGAGACACCCTTCGACCACGTCAAGTTCATCGACAAGTGGACGCACTTTGTCATGTACGGAGGCACCTGTAGCGTCATCTGGTGGGAATATCTGCGCAACCACCAGCGTCTCGATGGCGAGAAGCTCTTCTTCTACGCCTGGCTCGGACCTGTGCTGATGAGTGGACTTCTTGAACTCATGCAGGAGTACTGCACCACCACCCGCAATGGTGACTGGCTCGACCTGGCTGCTAACACGCTGGGCGTTACCCTCGGTAGCGTTATAGGCCTGCTGCTACATCATTTCCGCTTCAAGCCCATTTCGCTGTTCGCCTTCTCATGCATTGTCAGCATTGGGACGCTGTTGCTTTACAACATCCCTTTCTTTAGTTATGTGGCAAGCAATACGAACGAAAGCTTTGGCGGACGGATTTTCCTGCTGGCATCGCTGGTAGCTATCATGCTGGTGCTTAACTTCATGATGACCTATCTGGTCATGTTTCTGACGAGGATGGTGGGGCGTATCTTGCTTGCTATTCTGGCTATCATCAATGCCACAGCTGTCTATTTCATTTTGACCTACAGCGTCATGATAGACCAGACAACAGTTGAGAACGTATTCAACACCCGCTACTCTGAGGCTTCAGGGTTCTTTAGTTGGGCGCTGTGGCTTTTCATCCTTGCCTGTGGTGTGCTTCCTGCGCTGTACTGCCTGCTGCAGCCTGTCGTCTATGGCAAGGCGAAGAAGCTGGGTATCTGCTGCGGAGCCTCACTACTCATAGTCCTGGTTATAGCGGCAGCGAATATCAGCCAGACACTATGGATTAGCCAGCACGATACGGAGTTGGGCGGACTGTTGCAGCCTTGGTCGTATGTAGTCAATACAGTCCGCATGGTAAGCAGTCAGCACGACGAGCAGGCAGAGGAAATCAAGCTTCCCGACGGACATATCACAGACAACGAGAAGACTGCCGTAGTACTTGTCATCGGTGAGTCTGCCCGAAAGGCCAACTTCCAGCTCTATGGCTACGGACGCAACACCAATCCGCTGCTAGCCAAGCGGAAAGACCTGAAGGTCTACGAGGCCACTTCCTGCGCCACATACACCACAGCAGGCTCCAAAGCCATCCTTGAGCCTAAAAACACAGACGACCTGTATGAGGTGTTGCCTAACTATGCCTTCAGGACAGGCGTCGATGTGTCGTGGCGCACATCCAACTGGGGAGAGCCCCCCATTCATATTGACGAGTATCTCACCAACGAGGAGCTGGGGACCCTTTATCCTGACGAAAACATCTATCACGACGACATTCTCATCAAGGGACTACGGGAGCGTATCAAGTCAAGCAAGAAGAACAAGGTGCTCATCGTGCTGCATACCAGCACCAGCCACGGTCCGAAATATGCCGATAAATATCCTAAGGAGTTCGAGGTCTATAAGCCTGTAGCCAAGAATGTCGAGGAGGGCGAGAAGCATGTCGACAGGCTGGTGAACGCATACGACAACACCATCCTATACACCGATTTCCTGTTAGACAGTCTGATAAACACGCTGCACTCCCTGGAAGACTGGCACAGCGCCATGATATTCATTTCCGACCACGGAGAGTCGCTGGGCGAGAACAAGATGTTCATGCACGGCCTGCCGATGAAGATGGCACCCAAGGTGCAGTACGAAATACCGTTCCTGGTATGGACATCAGAGCATTTCAGACGTTACAAAAGTTCCTCCGCCAAGCAGGAAGCCCCTGCAGGCCAGCTGCCTGCGGTACTTGAACAGCACTACATCTTCCATTCCATACTCAACCTCCTGTCCATCCAGTCGCCTGCCTACAACAAAGACTACGACATCTTTGAGCTGGAAGCTGAGTAAACGGGTAATATAAGCAGCTCGGAATCGTATTACGACTGAAGGCCCTTCGTATTACGACTGAAGGCTCCTCGTATTACGACTGAAGGGTGCTCAGTCGGTTGACTCTTTAGGCCAGAGGGTGTAAGGGTTACGGCGCAGTTGGGAGTTGTAATAGCGGCGGTCGCCAGTAACCTCTTTCCCGATGAAATGGGGTATTTCTGGCGTCTCGTCCTTGCTTTTGAGCTCTACTTCGGCCACAACAAGGCCTTGGTTTTCACCATGAAACTCATCGACCTCGAAGGTATGCTCGCCACTGCTGACAAGCCAGCGTGTCTTGTCGATGATGCTGGGGTCGCAGAGGGTCATGAGCTTCTCGGCATCGTCGAAGGGTATCTGCTGTTCGAACTCATAGCGCGAGAGTCCTCCGTCGAGTGAGGGCCCCTTTATAGTAATGTACGCGCGTTCATCTCTTATTCGTATGCGCACGGTACGTCCCCGCTCGCTGCAGATGTAGCCCTGGCGGATGTGGCTGGAGGAAAAAGCCTCGTGCTTGTACGAGTCGTCAAGCACGAGGAATTTGCGTTCAATCTCTAATGCCATACGCTGTTTATGCCATCATTGAGAGGGTCCAGAAGAGATAGATGACGGCCAGGACGATGAGTCCTGCGAAGATCCATGTCACTACTTTCTTGCCCTGCTCTTCCTGCTTCTTGGCGTAGGCTTCGCGCTTTGCGTTGTTTTTCTTGCTCATAGTTGTATTAATATTTAATGTTTATTGTGTAATGTTTATCTTGAGTGTCTAATCTTCATCGGTAACGGGGAATTCCATCAGGTAAGCCTTGATGAATTCGTCTATTTTGCCATCCATGACGCCATCGACATCTGAGGTCTGGTAGTTGGTGCGGTGGTCCTTAACCCGGCGGTCGTCGAAGACATACGAGCGTATCTGCGAGCCCCACTCTATCTTCTTCTTTCCGGCTTCTATCTTGGCCTGGGCCTCCAGGCGTTTCTGCATGGCTCTGTCGTAGAGCTGTGAACGCAGCAGGGCCATGGCGCGTTCCTTGTTCTTAGGCTGGTCGCGGGTTTCGGTATTCTCAATGAGGATTTCCTCCTCCTGACCCGTATCGGGGTCGGTATACCAATAGCGCAGACGCACGCCTGACTCCACCTTGTTGACGTTCTGGCCTCCTGCTCCACTACTGCGGAAGGTATCCCACGAGAGTTTGGCGGGGTCGACATAGACCTCTATGGTATCGTCAACAAGGGGACTGACGAAAACGGATGCGAAGGACGTCATGCGCTTACCCTGTGCGTTGAAGGGCGACACGCGTACCAGTCGGTGAACGCCATTCTCGCTCTTAAGGTAGCCATAGGCATACTCACCGCCTTCTATCTGCATGGTGACGCTCTTGATGCCTGCCTCGTCGCCATCCTGCAGGTTGGAGATACTGACCTTGTGGCCATGGGCTTCTGCCCAGCGCTGATACATACGCATGAGCATAGAGGCCCAGTCCTGACTCTCGGTACCTCCGGCACCTGAGTTGATTTTGAGGACGGCATCCATGGGGTCTTCTTTCTGACGCAGCATGTTCTTCAGCTCAAGGTCCTCAATGGCCTCGATGGCCTTGCGGTAGTCGGCATCGACCTCGGCCTCAGTGACCATCTCTTCCTTATAGAAGTCAAAGGCCAGCTGGAGCTCGTCAGCAGCGGTACGGACAGCCTGATAGCCGTCAAGCCACTTCTTGATGGCCTTGACTTTCTTCATCTGCTCCTCAGCCCGTTTCTGGTCTTCCCAGAAGTCCGGAGCCTGCGTACGAAGGTCTTCTTCCTCGTACTCCATCTTTTTCTCGTCAATCTTGAGATAGTGCTTCAGCTTGTCAGCACGGTCCAAGACGTCTTTTAGTTGGTCGCTAGTAATCATTCCTCGTACATTTTATCAATCTCCGCCTTGTAGTTCTCGTTGAGCACGCGACGACGGATCTTCAGGGTGTTGGTGAGCTCGCCTTTCTCCATAGACAAATGGTGGGGCAACAGGGTGAATCGCTTCACCTGCTCATAGTGTGCCAGCTGCTGCTGGAGGGTGTCAATGCGTTCCTTCATCATCTGCATGATCTTCGGGTCGGCACATAGCTGCTCGCGACTTTCGAAGGCAATGCCATGCTCGCGAGCGTACTCCTCAAGCAGCGAATAGACGGGAATGATAAGTGCCGAGACAAACTTACGCTGGTCGGCAATGAGGGCTATCTGGTCGATGAACTTATCGACGAGCAGCTTCGATTCTATCATCTGCGGAGCAATGTACTTGCCGTTAGAGGTCTTGAAGAGGTCCTTGATGCGCTCGGTAAGGAACAGCTCGCCATCCTTAATGTAGCCTGCATCACCTGTACGGAAGTAGCCGTCTTCTGTGAACGACTGCTTGGTAAGGTCCTCGCGGTTGTAGTAGCCTATGGTGATGGTGGGACCCTTCAGCAGAATCTCGCCTTCCTCGCTAATCTTGATGTCAATGCCCTCGATGGGTTGTCCCACGCTGCCTACGGTATAGGGTTCGCCCAGATGGTCGCACGACACAGTAGCCAGCGACTCTGTCAGGCCATAGCCGACAATCATGTTCAGCCCGATGGAATGGACGAATTCCTCCACAAAGGCAGACACTGCAGCTCCTGCCGTGGGGAAGAAGTGGGCATTCTCCAAGCCAAGCTCCTTGCGTACCAGCGAGAAGACGGTACGGTTGAGCACCTCATACTCCAGGTGCAGAGCCACGGGGGGCTTCTTGCCACGACTCAGATACTCGATGTTATGCTTACGGCCTACTTCCAAGGCGTGCTTGAAGAGCTTACGCTCCACAGCGTTGGCATGTTCTATCTTGTCCATCACGCCCATGTAGACCTTTTCCCAGAAACGGGGCACTGCCGACATACACGTAGGGTGTGTCTCGCGCATAGACTGCTGGACCTGCAAGGGATAAGTATTGACAATAAGCGTGGCACCCACGGTAAGGCAAAGGATAGCCCATCCGCGCTCAAAGATGTGGGTGTAAGGCAGGAAGTTCATGATGCGGTCCTTGTCTGTGACAGGTACACATTTGCCGTTGGCCACAAAGGCTGCATGGAACTGTCCGTGGGTAAGAATGACACCCTTGGAGTCGCCCGTAGTACCACTGGTATAGAGGATGTTGGCAACATCGTCGAAGGTAGCCTCACGCTGCAGCTTCTCCACCTCGGTCTGACGGGGCAGGTTCTCGCCCAACTTCAGGAAGTCGGAGAAATAGATGGCGTTGGGGTCGTGGGAGGATATATGCACCATCGGGTCAAAGACGATGATGCGCTCGAGGGTAGGACACAGCGAGAAGGCGCGACGTGCCTTGTCATACTGTTCCTGCTCGCCCACAAAGAGAAAGCGCACCTTGGCGTCGTTCACCATGAACTGTATCTGCTGCTCGGAGCTGGTGGCGTAAAAGGGAATGGTGACGGCTCTGATGCCCCAGGCACCAAAATCGCACGCAATATACTGCGCTGAGTTCTGGGCGAAGATACCGATGTTCTCCTGTGGCTTGACACCCAGGTTGAGCAGGGCATTGGACACCTGCATCACGATTGCTGACACCTGATTCCAGGACAGGGACTTCCACTCGCTACCACCAAAATCCTGATAGATCAGCATCTCGCGGTCGCCATAATTCTTTGCCTGTTCGTGCACCAGCACTGACATATGACAATTTGTCTGCATAAGTCTCTATATTATTAATTAGGTGCAAAATTACAAATAAAATATGAATTACAAACTATAAATTATAAATAATTTATTATCTTTGCAGCAATTATGGACACGAATCAATTTACACAAGACGCCGTAGAGCTGCTGAAAAAGCTTATCAGCGTACCATCAGTGAGCCGCGAAGAGGCTCAGGCTGCAGACATTTTCGAGCAACAGGTGAAGGCTTGGGGTCTGCCTGCGCGACGAATAGGTAACAACATCCTGATTCAGGAAACGTTGGACCCAGCGAAGCCCACGCTGCTGCTGAATGCACACATCGACACAGTGAAGCCTGTCAGCACCTGGACACGCAATCCGTTCTCCCCCACCCTGGAGGGCGACGTGCTCTACGGTTTGGGAGCCAACGACTGCGGTGGCGGACTGGTGAGTCTGCTGCAGGCATATCGCATACTCCGCGAACAGCCCGTAGCGTACAATCTAGTGTATCTGGCATCGTGCGAGGAGGAGGTCAGTGGCGAGAATGGTTTCCGTCTGGCACTGAACGAGCTCCCCAAGATTGACGTAGCCATCGTAGGCGAGCCTACCTGCATGCAGCCTGCCATTGCCGAGAAAGGTCTGATGGTTATCGACGGCACCGCCTACGGCAAGAGTGGCCATGCTGCCCGCAACGAAGGCGTGAACGCCATCTACGAGGCGCTGGACGACCTGGTATGGCTACGCGACTATCGTTTCAAGAAGAGCAGTCCGTTGCTGGGGGATACGAAGATGACGGTGACAGTACTCAACAGCGGCACACAGCATAACGTCATTCCCGACGAGTGCCATTTCGTGATTGACGTGCGCACCAATGAACACTACCAGAACGAGTTCTTGTTCGCCTTCTTGCAGAAACACGTCAAGAGCGAGCTCAAGGCCCGCTCCTTCCGTTTAAGTTCTTCACATATTCCTGTAGGACATCCCTTGGTTCAGCGTTGCATCCAGCTGGGCATGAACCCCTTCGGTTCACCAACGCTCAGCGACCAGGCGCTGATGCCGTTCCATTCGCTCAAACTGGGTCCGGGAGCATCCGAACGCTCTCACACAGCTGATGAGTTTATCCGCATCTCAGAAATCCAGCAGGCCATAGAGACCTACATCAAGCTAATAGCCAACAGCTAACTGCTAACAGCTAACGCCCCAGCCAGCTCTCCGGATTCAGCTTTGCCGTTTCACGACGAAGCTGGAACTGTAGGATGTTGTCTTGTCCGACGCGTCCCAACGACTGACGTGTGGAAACCTTCTGCCCTCGACGCACGTTGACACTTGACAGGTTGCAATAGACAGAGATATAGCTGCCATGACGCACCATTACCACCATCGTACCTCCAAAGCTGAACACAGCACTGACCTCGCCGTCGAAGATGCTTCGGGCCTGTGAGCCTGCCTCGCCACGGATATTGATACCTTTGTTGTCAAGTGTCACGTTGCGCAGACCCTCGACGTTATACTGTCCGAAGTGACTCACAATGCGGTAAGGACCTGTAATAGGGATAGGTAGTCGGCCACGATTGCTCTCGAAGTTGCCACTGATACGCATATCCTCAGAAGACACCTTCATCACCTCGTCGACCTCCTTGCGGGCTGAAGCAACCTCCTTGGCGCGCTCGCGGTTCTCTGCCTCGGCACGACGCTCCTCTGCCAGACGGTTCTGCTCTGCCTCGCGAGCCCTGCGCTCTGCAACCTCACGGGCCTTCTTGTCCCTGGCAGCCTTGGCCTCTGCCTTGGCCTTCTCCTCACGGGCCTTAGCCTCAGCAATTCGACGTGCATTCTCGCGAGCAACACGCTCAGCCTCAGCTTTCTTACGCGCCAGCTCAGCAGCACGTTTTTTAGCCGCCTCCGCCTCAGCACGACGTTTGGCCTCTGCGGCAGCACGTGCTTTCTGACGGGCCACCTCCTCAGCTATCAAACGGTCAATCTGAGCATTCAACGCAGCGTCTTTCTTCTTCTGCTGGTCTATGATGCCCTGAATGGTCTTCTGTTCCTTCTGTAGCGTATTGACCACATTCTGCTGCTCGGCTTGTTTGCTTTCCAACGAACGACGCTCCTGCTCGCCCTTGGTAAGAAGTTTGCGCTTGTGTTCTTGCGCCACACTGAGGTTCTGGAACTTCAGGTTCACCTCTTCTTCCTTCGCCTTCACGGCATCGCCCTGGGTACGCTGGTATGAGGCATACTCACGCATGAAGCGCATACGACGATACATCTGCGTCAGGTTGTCGGCGCTGAATATGAACATCAGCTGGCTCTGAGTGGAGCGATTACGATGCATGTAGCGCATGGACTTGACGTAGTTGCGCTTACACTCGTCAAGTTGTTCCTGCAGGACTTCGAGTTGCGTAATCAGCTGTTCTATCTCAATATCGAGGTTGGAAATGTCGTGCTTGATGGTGTCAATGGTACGACGTTTACCTTCTATCTCGGTATTGATAATCATCAGATCCTGCAGACGCTTCTTGACAGTCTGCCGGTTTTTGAGCAGTCGGCTTTCTTGTTCCTTGATTTGCTTTTGGATCTGCTGTCGCTGGTTCTGAAGGGCTTGTACAGAGGGCTGTTTGGCCTTCGTGTCCTTCTTGACGGTTTTGCCTGTCTTAGTGGCTTTTCCCGTCTTTGCAGCCTGCTTCTTGGTCACGGCAGTCTTCTTCGCCCCAGACTTGGTAGTGCGCTTTTGTTGCGCATAGGGAGTCAGGGCAAAGGTCAGCAACAGGAGAATAATACCTAATCGCTTCATCTAAAAAGGTTACAGTGACATGAATCGCTGAAGAATCTCCTCAACAGTGACCTGGCGATACTTGCCAGAGACCTCGGTACGGGTTTCCCAGTTCTCCTCGCTGCCCATGTAGTTGAGGATCATGGCCAGCTTGATCTCCTTCTCAGGAGTCGTGAACGAAATCTTATGCTCCATGGGGAAATACTTGCGGTTGTTGGCCTGGAAGTCCTCGTAGTCCCAGTTCAGCTGGTAGTTGCCGCGATACTTGTCATTATACATGATGTTAGCCATCTTGACACGAGCCGTACCGTTCTCTGCCAGCCAGCGATAAGACAGCTTGCCATCCTCCATAAACACGACGGTATCGTCAGTGCCTACCTCAGTCTTGTAGTTCTTCAGCAACTCGTCGGTAACCTTCATCTTGCCAGGCTGGAACAGCTCGTTCCAGAACAGCGACTGGAGAACATAGAAGTCGATGTTGCTGTTGCGCAGGAAGTCAATCTGCATATAAGGCACCTTCAGGTAAAGCTTGTTGATGCGGTCCATGATGAGCACATACTCCTTGGTGAACTCCAGACGACCAGCCTCGACAAAGCCAAAGGCCATCAGCTGCAGACGGATCACGTCATCGCGCTTCATCTTCAGGTTACCGGTAAGAGTCATCTGACGGGCACCTACCTCCACACTGAACTTCACCTTTGAGGTGATGAAACGTGCGTGCTGGGCATTGTCCGTCACTTGCTGCAGGAATGCCTTCATCTTCAGCGTATCAGCTGCGTTTACTACTGCTGTCTGAGACTCCTTGACAGCCTTACGGTGTGAGCCGCACGATGCGACTACGGCCAGCAACATTGCCATCATGGCAAACGTTGAAAAACTTCTTAATGCTTTCATTCTTTCAGATATTTTTTGAGTTTCACTTTTCTTGTCAGGATAGCCCGTCGGTCTTCCGTGCCTAAGGGCTTGTCGTCTGTGGTGCGCTCCAGGGCCTGTTGCCACAGGGTGACGGCTTTCTCCTTGTCGCCAACATGATAGTAGATGTCACCAGCATGCTCCAGCAGCACAGCCGACGAGTCGGAGTCGCACTGAAGCGTCTGGTCGATATAGATGCGCGCCTCGCTGTAGCGCTTCTGCATGAACAGAATCCAGGCGTAGGTGTCCAGATAGGTGGCATTCTTGGGCTCAGCCTTGATGGTACGGAACGACATCTGCTCGGCCTTGTCCAGCTGCAAGCCCTTCTCACTCAGGTAGTAGGCATAGTTGTTCAGGCAACCTATATTGTCGTCCTTCCACTGCAGACATGAGTCGTAGGCAGCAAAAGCCTCCTGCTCTCGTCCCTTCTGGTGCATGATGTCGCCCATCACGGCATAGAAGTCGGACACGATATCGGGATCGCTCTGGTCATTGATGACGCTGATGCCATTCTGGAAGGCGTTCAGCGCATCATCCAGCTGCTCTTTCTGATAGTAGGCAATGCCCTGGTAGTAGTAGAATGCCATCTCGTCAGGGTTGTACTGACGGGCATCCTGACAGAGGGCTATCACCCTATCCTGATTCTCTTCACGCCAGGCATAGCTCACCAGCTGCAAGCGTGCGGCAGCATTGTCGGGGGCTATCTCCAAAGCCCGTTCCAATACGGGACGGATGCTGTCCTGGGGCATCTTCTTAAGGTTCATATAGGTAGCGCAGAAGATAGCTACGTCAGCCTCGGTATCAGGCATGGCCAGCATACGGTGGAACAGCTGTAACACCCTTGTGGAGTCGCCTCCCTGCTGCTGCTCACTCTCCGCAATCACTTGACGCATCAGCGCCAGACGGTCCTGCAGCGTAGTGTTCTTGTTCAGCAACACCTGCTCCGTCATCTGGTTCTGCCTGAGGGTGTCTTTCTCGTCGTGGTAGTAAGCCAGCATGGCCAACTGGGCCATACGGTTGTCCGGTTCCTCCTTCAGGATTCCCTCATACAAGGCTACAGCCTTCTTCTGTTGTCCGTTCTGGTAGAGCGTGTTGGCATACAAGCAACGGTAGCCATTATCGTTAGGATACTGGTCAGCCAGCAGCTTCATCTCGGCAATGGCAGCTTTCTTGTCGCCCTTCTGCGTATAGAGCTGGCTCTTGGCATAAGACAGGCGTTCGCTCTTACCCTCCATCACCTCTAAGCGCGACAGGGCGTCAATGGCTTTGTCGTACGCTTCCTGCTGTTCATACAGCTGTACCAGCATGCCCAGCACATCGTCACGGTCGCGGCTTTTGTCATACAGCTTCTCCAGCGTCTCGGCAGCCTGCTGGAAGTCGCGCTGACCCATATAAGCCTGCGCCAGCGTCTCCAGGTAGGTAGTGTTATCTGGATCTAGCTCCGCAGCCCGCTTGGCATAGGCCAACGACGTATCTTTATCCTTCAGGGCAGCATAATACTGTGCCAGATAGAACCACGCCTCTGAGCGCGTCGAGTCAATCTCGACACAATGGCGCAGCAGGTCGAAGGCAGCATCGTTGTGGCCTTTCTCGCGCTCGCAGATAAACTCCAGGAACATGGCATCGTAACGACGACCCTTATCCTGTGCCAGACAAGGGGCAAGCGTCATGACGACAACCAGCAACAATATGTATCTCAAGCCCTTCACTTCACTCCAGTATGTCCATAGCCGCCTTCGCCACGTTCAGTCTCGTCCAGCTCCCCAACGACCACGAAGTCGCCCTGCTCATGGCGCGCAATCACCATCTGGGCTATGCGTTCACCATCGTTCACCACGAAATCCTGGTTCGATAGGTTGACAAGCACCACACCTATCTCGCCACGGTAGTCAGCATCAATGGTTCCCGGTGTGTTCAGCACCGTCAATCCATGCTTCAGTGCCAGACCGCTACGAGGCCTTACCTGTGCCTCATAGCCCTCCGGTAACGCAATGTGCAAACCCGTCGGTATCAGTCTGCGCTCCAGCGGATGCAACGTGACAGGTTCATCCAGGTTAGCTCTTAAGTCCATACCCGCACTCTGGGGCGTAGCATATGCAGGCAACTGCTGATGTCCACGGTTTACGACCTTGATTTTAATCATCTTTTTGAAACGTTTCTCTATTTATAATGTGCAAAGGTACTCATTTTTCTGGAACCACCATCATTTTTATTCATAAAAAGTCTTATTTCCTTTATTTTTTTCTTTGCAAGCACAATAAACGGCAAAGAAATAGCGATCCAACAACATTGTAAGGTTGAAACATTTGGAGGCGTAATATTTGGAAGTTACAAAATAATTCGTACCTTTGCAGGCACATGCAGGTGCGCTTTATCCGCGAGAACTTCCGCCTGCACGAGAAATTGGACGAGAACGATATTTATTATAATAAAAACATAACTAAAAACAGCAAGAAAATGAGAAAGTTTTTTTTATTCGCAGCATTGGTTTGTTTCGCTGCACTGAACGTATGCGCTCAGACGGAAGAACCGGAAAGCAAGGTTGAGAAGATGCTCCGCCTGACGAAGACTGCCAACGAGAACACTAAGGACTGGAACGCCCAATTGGAGGCTGGACACTTCCTGCTTGACAAGGAGAATGGAATGTATAATCAGTCGCAGGCCGAGAAATACTATGAACGCCTTTATCATCTGGCTACTGACTATAACAAGGAGATACCCGATTCGGTCATCCTAGAGACTGGCACCATGCTGATGACAGTGGCTGCTGATAAGAAAAACAGGGACAAGGCTTTATTCTACATAGACGAGATGATCCATGCCCAAAAAGTTGGCGTGAATATAAGTGACGATTATTTGAATACATTCGCATTTTGGGGCATGCTGTATAGCATGGAGGATATGGTAAAACCATTGTCATACATGATGAATCTTCGTGAGAGGCTGACTAAGAACAAAACCCCAGGAATTGAATACACGGATGTGTTTACTACCGTATTGTTTGAACGACTGATGGAAAAACACATAGACATGTTCAGCGACAAAGTGATGGAATTGACCTTCGACGGCAAGAAGTATATCATGATTGCAAAGGGTGATTGGAACATTGAGAAGCCTCTCGTGGGGTGGATGCAAGGTGAGAAAGGAAGTCAAACGGTGGTATATGGCGAGGACGGCAAGGTCTATGACGACAAGCACGGCTATATGGAATACGGTTTTGATTATAGCAAGAACGGGATTGTTCCGAAGGAAGACGTGAACATGCGGCTGATTACCGTCACACCCGAGCACCGCCAGCGGATGATCGAGGCATACCGTAATTATCTGAAGAAGGCAAAGAAAAACAAAAAATGACAAAATCTAATGAAGAATAAAGGCCAGGGATGGCTATAATGCAGGGATAAAAAATGCGCGCATTTTTTGGCATTTTGCTCGCTTATTCGTATCTTTTCGCTTTGCGAGAAAATACTACCGCTCGAAAATGCACAAATAAATTTGGCATTTTGCTCGCTTATTCGTATCTTTGTCGGCGAAATAATATTTTAGGCAAAATGAGTAAGTACGAGATTCCTTTCTTGACGGCATGCATAAATGCCTTCGGACAACGCTTCTCCATGACGCGGCAGGCGGCGTTCCGTTATCTGCACAAATACCAGGGACTGGCATTCCTGATTGAGTTCTACGACGTGGAGCATTTGCAGTCGATGGACGAAACCATCGACGACCTGCTCATTGTCTGCCAAAAGAATGGAGGAGCACTGGCATGACACTCTATCACGGTACCAACGCAGACATCGACACGATAGACCTCAGCCGAGGCTTACGCCACAAGGACTTCGGCAAGGGATTCTATCTGACGCCCGACAGAACGACCGCCATCCGCATGGCGCAAAAGAAGGCGCGGCTCTTCGGAGGCACGGCCACGCTCATCACCTATAAGATGGACGACACAGCCCTGCATTCTGACCTGAAAGTAAAAATCTTCCCAGAGAAGGCCACCGTGGAATGGCTCGTCTTCGTGGATGCCAACCGAGACAGAAAGACCGTAGCACCCATTCACGACTATGACATCGTCATCGGTCCCATTGCCGACGACGGCGTTGTACTCCAGCTCACAAACTTCCGCGAGGGCATCTATACGCCAGAGCAGGCTGCCGCACAACTTCAGGACAAGTATCTCGACCAGCAATACTATTTCGGAACGGAGCAGGCCCTGCAAACCCTCCATAAAACTAACGTTGAAACCCTATGAACCAGCCCACCCATCATCAGATAGCCACATATCTGACCGACTACGCCCTGAGCGAGTTGGTCAAGTATGTGATGGAGGATACAGGCTGCAGCATCGAGCAAGCCATGGAGCGCGTTTACAACTCTCCGCTCATGGCGGCTCTGCAGGACGAGGAAGGCGAATTGTATGTGCAAAGCCCCGCGTATCTTTATGAGCTGATGGGGATTGCCAAATAACTATTACAGCCTTTGACATTCCCCCATTTGGGCGTAATATTTGGAAGTTACGGAAATAATTCGTATCTTTGCAGCGATGAGACGACTGGTTGCATATATCATGGTGCTGGTGGTGGTGATGATGGGATGCACCACGGAGGGCGAGCGGGCAAAGATGCGCGCCGGCCTCGACAGCATCAACATGCGCAACCGCACCGACCAGCCCTTCACCATTCAGGATGTAGAACCCTATGTCCGCTTTTTCGAAGACCACGGAACCCCTAACGACCGTCTTCTGGCCCACTACCTCCTTGGCCGCGCCTACTACGAGCACGGCGAGGCTCCCATGGCCTTGCAGTGCTACCACGACGCCCTCGACTGCGCCGACACCACCTCCACCGACTGTGACTTCGCACAGCTGAGCAGAGTGTATGCCCAAATGGCACAAGTTTTTTACGAGCAAGGGCTTTACAGGGAACAACTGGTTTTCCAACAACTATCTTCTGAATATGGATGGAAAGGTAAGGACACTCTTTCCACACTGATGAGCTATGAGCAGGAAAGCTTTGCCTACGAAAGGCTTGGATTAACAGACTCTGCAATATTTGTTATAGAAGATGTGGCTTCCAAATATGAACAATACGGATATGCTTCTGAAGCAGCCATCTCTTTAGGGACTATCATAGATAACATGGTGAACAAAGGTGAATATCAGAAGGCCAAGCAATACATGGAAGGATACGAATCCAAATCTGGACGGTTTGATTCTCAAGGCAATATCGAAGCTGGGCGTGAAATATATTATATGTTAAGAGGAGTTTACTATCTGAAATTAAATATGTTGGATTCAGCAGAATACTATTTCCGAAAGGTGCTTCGTGACGGCAAAGATTATAATTGCCAACATGCTGGAGCGAAGGGATTAGCGGATCTCTATCATAGACAGAATCGTCC
>JAFPEE010000008.1 GCA_017389705.1 Prevotella sp. | reverse complement strand
GCAGCCTATCTGTTACCCATCCTCAGCATGCTCGACGATGGTGGCTATCCTAAGGATGCGGTCAACTGCATCGTCATGGCCCCCACCCGCGAGCTGGCACAGCAGATTGACCAGGCGATGCAGGGCTTCGGCTACTACCTTGACGGCATCAGCAGCGTTGCTGTCTATGGAGGCAACGACGGTTCCCGTTTCGATGTCGAGACCAAGGGTTTGAAGATGGGGGCCGATGTCATCATTGCAACCCCGGGACGACTACTCTCCCACATCCGCATGGGACATCTCGACCTCTCGCAGCTGAGTTTCTTTGTGCTCGACGAAGCCGACCGCATGCTCGACATGGGTTTCTCTGACGATATTCTCTCCATTGCCAAGCTGTTGCCCAAGGAACATCAGACTATCATGTTCTCCGCTACGATGCCCCAGAAGATTCAGCAGCTGGCTCACACGTTGCTCACCGACCCTGTTGAGGTGAAGATTGCCGTATCGAAACCTGCTGAGAAGATTCAGCAGTCAGCCTATGTCTGCTACGAGCCTCAGAAGCTGGGCATTATCCGCCATCTTTTCAAGGCTGGCGAACTGGAGCGTGTCATCATCTTCTCGGGAAAGAAGGACAAGGTAAAGGACATCACCCGCGAGTTGAAGCGCATGAACATCAATTGTGCTGCTATGCACTCCGACCTGACGCAGGCTGAGCGCGACGAGGTCATGTATCAGTTCAAGGCAGGACAGGTCAGCGTACTGGTTGCTACCGATATCGTAGCACGAGGCATCGACATTGACGATATCCTTTGCGTCATCAACTACGATGTACCACGCGATGCTGAGGACTATGTACACCGCATTGGACGTACGGCTCGGGCACAACGCGACGGTGTGGCCATCACGCTGGTCAACGAGGCCGACATGCGCTACTTTTCCGACATTGAGCGTTTCCTGGAACGCGACATCCTGAAGAATCCCCTACCCGACGGTCTTGGCGAAGGTCCTGCCTACCAACCGTCCGCACCTCGTAAGTCGTCACGTGGACATGGAGGACGCAAACGTGGTGGGAGTGGGAAGCCTCGTCAGCATGGCGGCGACAAGCAATCGAAAGGAGGACGTCGCAAGCATCGTGGTGGTCACAAGCCCAAAACCAACTCAGGCAACTCAAACGCTTGATTATATCTGCGACAGCAGCTGGACGGCAGCTTCTACGCTAGGCACATTGGCAATCGTCATCGACCGTTTGCCATTCTGCTCGCGGAAGTTACATTGGCGTGCATGCTGTGCCACAAACGTCAGGATGCGGTCGAAGGCCTCACTCTGATAGTAAGGACTGTCTTTTTGCGACACAAAGTAAAGAGCCATCCTTCCCTGCTTCAGCATGATTCGCTCGCAACCCAGTCCTTTGCCCAGCCTACGCAAAGGAACCACACGCATCAGCTCCTCACCGACATGTGGCACAGGACCGAAGCGGTCTGTCAGTCGCGTGCGGTAAGCAGCCAGCTGCTCGTCCGTCTGAAGGCCATCCAACTCACGGTAGAGCAGCATGCGCTCTGAGTCACTGGGCACATACTGGTCGGGGAAGTACATCTCCAGGTCGCTCTCCAGCGAACAATCGGAAACGAAGTCTGAAGCCTCCCCATGTCCCACCTTGGGAGTGGATGTTTTGGAGGCACCATGGCTCACGCTCTCTTGAGAGGGGGATGGGCTTTCATTCCGCAGCTCCACCACCGCTTGGTTCAGAATCTTGACGTAGGTCTCGTAACCCAGATCGGCTATGAAGCCACTCTGCTCTGCCCCCAACAGGTTACCGGCACCACGGATGTCGAGGTCTTGCATGGCGATATGAATGCCTGAGCCCAGGTCACTGAAGTTTTCCAGCGCCTCCAGCCTCCTGCGACTTTCCACAGGAAGAGCAGCCAAAGGAGGTGCCAGCAAGTAGCAGAACGCTTTGCGGTTACCGCGTCCTACACGACCTCGCATCTGATGCAGGTCTGAGAGTCCGAAGTGGTGAGCACCGTTGATGATGATGGTGTTGGCGTTGGGAATATCAATACCGTTCTCGATGATGGTCGTCGACAACAACACATCGTAGTCGTAGTTCTGGAAGTCGAAGATAATCTGCTCCAGCTCCTCAGGCTTCATCTGTCCATGTCCCACGGCAATACGGGCATCAGGGACATACTTCTGTATCATGTCGCGAATGCGCTGGAGATCGTTGATACGCGGGTTGACGAAGAACACCTGTCCATTACGCGACATCTCGAAATTGATGGCATCGGCTATGATGTCAGCTCCAAAAGTGTGTATCTCCGTCTGGACCGGATAACGGTTGGGAGGAGGCGTCTGGATGATACTCAGGTCGCGGGCTCCCACCAGCGAGAACTGCAAGGTTCTGGGTATAGGTGTTGCCGACATGGTCAGCGTGTCGACACTGGTCTTCATCTGGCGCAGCTTCTCCTTGGTGGAGACACCAAACTTCTGCTCCTCGTCGATAATCAGCAAACCCAGGTCTTTGAACTTCACCGACTTACCAATCAGCTTATGCGTACCTATTAATATATCTATCTTACCATCGGCCAGATCCTTCAGGATGGCCGTTGTCTGTTTAGTACTGCGGGCACGTGAGAGATACTCCACCCTGACAGGCAGGTCTTTCAGACGATTGGAGAAAGTCTGGAAATGCTGATAGGCAAGCACCGTCGTAGGCACCAACACAGCCACCTGCTTCGAGTCGCACGCAGCCTTGAATGCGGCTCGTACGGCAACCTCCGTCTTGCCAAAGCCCACATCGCCACACACCAGACGGTCCATGGGCTGCGACTTCTCCATATCGGCCTTGACATCGTTGGTAGCCTTTAGCTGGTCAGGCGTATCCTCGTAGAGGAACGAAGCCTCCAGCTCATGCTGCATGAACGAGTCGGGCGAGAAGGCAAAGCCTTTCTGCTGTCTGCGGGCGGCATACAGTCGTATCAAGTCGCGGGCTATGTCCTTCAGCTTCTGTTTGGTGCGCTCCTTCATGCGCTCCCACTGGCCTGTACCAAGATGCGACAGACGGGGTGGCTCGCCACCATCCTGCGCCTTGTATTTCGACACCTTGTACAACGAGTGTATCGACACGTAGATGGTACCCCCACCGTCGTACTGTATCTTAATCATCTCCTGATAGCCCGTACCTTGTGGCATGCGCACCAGCCCACCAAACTTGCCGATGCCGTGGTCGATGTGCACCACATAGTCGCCAATCTCAAACTGCTGAATCTCTTTCAGCGTCAGCGCCACCTTGCCACTACGCGCCTTGTCCGAGCCCAGGTTGTACTTATGGAAACGGTCGAAAATCTGGTGGTCCGTAAACACGCACAGCTTCAGGTCGTGGTCCACATAGCCCTCATGCAGCGTGCGCTCTATGGGGTTGAATGCAATGCCACACGCTCTTCGAGAGAAGTCTATTTTTGCTCCCCTCGCCTCCTGTACCTCGCCACTGAAGATATCCTTCAGGCGCTCCAGCT
>JAFPEE010000088.1 GCA_017389705.1 Prevotella sp. | reverse complement strand
GTTGAGCTGTTCGACATCGTCAACTTCTTCTGAATCCTCATATTTCTGCTTCTGTGCCTCGTCGGGCGTGGTGTTGCAGAAAATCAGGTCGGCTTTTGGGGCCATACCTGCCAGACTACCACCTGTGATGCCCTTGACGGTGCTGATGGTGCTGGCTGCCGCACAGCCCGCCACGTGGGTGCCATGCATTTCACTGTCGTCTTTCAAGCGCGTAGTGTCAAGCATCAGCTCTGCCGTGTCGAAAAGGGTTCCTTCCAGCTCCTTGCCGTCCACGACTGCTTTGTTGCCTTTTCCGTTGGTCATGCCTGGATAGTAGGCTGCCTTGACGCGCAGGTTGCCCTGCTCGTCCTTGAAGGCTGGCTGCGTCACGTCGAAACCGGCATCGATGATACCGATAATGACACCATCGCCCTGATAGGCCTGTGGCAGCTGGACTCCAGTGCCTGTATGCACCTCGTCAGTATGGGTAGCCTTACGGCTGTTGTCGAGCTTCAGCATGGGTTTCACGGGCTTCTCAATGAGTTGTACACCCTCCAGTGCTGCCACGTCTTGCAGCTGCCGGGCTGTAGCGGCTACCATCAGCATACGTCCGATAGTCGTCTTCACCTCGGCCCCAGTGCCCTCTATCTGCTGGCTAGCCTCGCTGGCATCCGCTTCGGGGTAAAGGCGTACGACGAAGAGGACTGGCTTTTGGGACACCTGTCCTCCAGCGCGCCTGGCTGCCTCAACCTGCTGCGCAGCAAAGGCATGCACCATAGGTGACAGCTTACTATTTGACGTTACTGACGGGGCGACAGTCTGTGCACTGACATGGCTCGCAGCTATTGTCAGGAGGATGCAAAGGCCCCAAAGCATCTTTCTTTTCATCTTTGCCGGTTATTAGCGTTGAGGTTATTTACATCTGATGTCCTTGAACTTCCAGTCGCTGGATGGCTCAATGAGGTCGAACACTTCTGCCGTTGCTGGCAGTGCGGGGAATATCAAGGCAAAGCGCAGTTTCTGGTATGGCCAGGGAATGATGGTACAAGTGGGGCAGGTAGCAATGTTTTCCACGCTGCTCAGACGCAACTTTCCGCTACCCTTGCTTTTAATATAAGTGCCAGGCTGTATACAAACATCGAAATCAGGGAAAACGGCTTCGCACTCAAGTTCGATACGTGTCTCTGAGTCGGAACAGCTCACACGGACAATCTTTGTCGTGGTATTGTCTTTCTTGCCCTTGCTGATGGGATTCTGTAGGGTGAAGCGATACTGCGAGTAATCGGCCAGCGTCACGCTCTTGTTGTTCACCACGCCGGGACCTTCCTCGGTACGTCCGGCCTTCTCGTAAAGGCTGGTGATCTTTGTGGAAATGCCTTTCTGGTCGGTATAGCCATAGTCGCAGTTCAGCTTGGCCATCTCTTCATATTTCTCGAGGGCTTCTGTCCAGTTTTCTTGTTGTTCCAGCTGCTTGGCCTTCTCCTGAGCTTCCTTGAAAGTGGGCTGATACTGCTTTTTCTCGCGTTCCCAGATTTCCATAGCCTTCTTGCGCTCGGAAGACTCAATCATAGAGCCCAACAATCCGAAACCGCTACTGATAGCCTGCGTGGTATGCCAGTTGTTCCACTGTGCATGAACGGTCAGGCCTGTCAAGGCTAAGACCATTGTCAACATAACTTTTTTCATCATTCTAGTTAGTTATTAATAACAATTTTTGTTTTAGATATTATCTTTTTTGCAAATATACCTATTAAAGCGCGAAAAAAAGAAACCAGCCAAAAGAATTTTGAAAGTTGTTGTCCCCAAAGTCTTTATGTGTCCTCAAAACAGAATTTACTCCTACAAACAGGCATTTCTGCTGATCAAAAGGGCGATTTTAAAGAAAGTTTTCGTATCTTTGCAGTCGATTTACAACAACACAAAAAATGGAATATCAATCACTAAACGAATCGGCCCGGATGATGGCCAACGACAAGCGACGCTCTATTTATATTGATAAGGTGGAAAGCGGATTGCCCCGCTGGCTCATCGAGGTAGGTTTTGTGTTCTTTGTGATACAGGCATTCAACACCTCGTATGACATAGCTGAATGGGTGAATGCCAATGGATTTCAGGTTCCGCTTCGGCTGATTGTTTTGGCGGGCGACATGATACTCTATTATGCCATGATGCGTGGCATGAAGCCGTTGGTCAGACCTTTCACCGTGTTGTGGTGGATATTTATAGCGGTTGTTGCTGCGGGCGACATCACCGCCATGCTTCCAGAATCAGTCGTCGACCTGGCATTGGCAGTAGCACAGCCCCTGGTCTTTCTGCCCCTCGGCATCGCCATCGCCTTTTTCTATCGTGGATGGCTGCAGTGGGTGGGTATTCTGATGGTGGCTCACATGGTGACCATGATTATTTTCCCCATCATGCTCTACGACCTGATTCCTTACGTCATCGTAGATATCATGGGCATCGCAGTTGTTATTGCCCTTGGCTGGACGATGCGAAAAGTGTTAGTTTGATTCTGCTCTGACCACTTCGGTTTGGGTGTGCTGCCGGTATTGGGCGGGAGTGACGCCAATACGTTTCTTGAATTCGGTCTGGAAGGTGGTGCGCGACACGAAACCGGCCTCTTTGCTAATGGCATCCATCGACCACTGCGGATTCTCCTTGATTAGCTCGGTGGCGTAGAGCACGC
>JAFPEE010000087.1 GCA_017389705.1 Prevotella sp. | reverse complement strand
CTGTTCAGCATCGGATTCCTCATCATCGACTTCCCCATGGCCATCGGCCTCGGCATGTTCATCGGACTACTCAATATGGTACCCTACTTGCAGCTCGTGGGATTCATACCCACCATCCTGCTCGCTGTCATCAAGGCAGCCGACACAGGAGAAAGCTTCTGGGTCATCATGCTCGGAGCGCTCATCGTCTTCGCTGTCGTACAGATTATCCAAGATACTATCCTCACGCCGAAGATCATGGGCCATGTCATGGGACTCAACTCTGCCATCATCCTCCTCTCGCTCTCCATCTGGGGAGCACTGCTGGGTATCCTCGGCATGGTCATTGCACTGCCCATGACCACCCTGCTCATCACCTACTACCAGAGATACGTCATTGAGAAAAAACGAATAACAGATGAATAACAAAATGAAAAAGCTACTCCTAACCACCCTGTTCTGCTGCCTCCTCGGCGTCGTCGACAGCCACGCCCAGCAGCGCCAGACCGACACCTTCAAGACCCCCTCGGGCAAGGAAGTCAAGTTCACCTGTATCAAGCATGCCAGCATCATGATCGAGTACGACGGCATGTACTTCTACTTCGACCCCGTCACCACGCTCAAGCCGCAGACCGACTACACCGCGATGCCACGGGCCAACTACATCTTCATCACCCACGAGCACTCCGACCACTTCGACCGCATGGCACTCACACAGCTCGTCAGCACCAATACCGTCGTCTTCACCAACCCTAACGTCAGCCAGCTCTACCGCAACGCCCGCGTCATGAAGAACGGCGACAAAGTTGTCTTTGGCGACTCCCTCACCCTTGAGGCCGTACCAGCCTATAACACCACCAAGGGCCGCGAGCAGTACCATCCCCGCGGCCGCGACAATGGCTACATACTCACCCTCGGCGGACTGCGCATCTACGTCGCCGGCGACACCGAGGACATCCCCGAGATGGCAGAGCTGAAAGACATCGACATCGCCTTCCTGCCCTGCAACCAGCCCTACACCATGACCGTCGACCAGCTGGTACGTGCCGCCAAGACCATCAAGCCCAAGGTGCTCTTCCCCTACCACTACAACGACACGCCCGTCAGCAAGGCCAGGCTCATGCTTACAGGCACCGGCATCGACACCCGCATCCGCAACTACCAGTAGAAGCGAGGACACCGTGCACAAACTTCCCTAAAATCGGTCAGATACATGAAAACGGAACTGGTAGCCATGCCAAGCAACTCTGTTGTGTACAAGGACGAGATTGAAGAACCCGTTCTGACGGAAGAGGAACGAAAGATGTCAGGCACGGTGTGACATGCGGTGTGACATGGCCTAACTTACGACGATGACCTCATCATAGACATAGAGTCTCCTATAGCATTTTACGGCTGAAGACTATATGGGCGTTGTGAATGGTGATGGGGTTATTCCTCCGTCGTTGGTAAAGATTCTTGCGATACACAGTCAGGAAGAGTTAGAGTCTGTTTACAAAGGAGCGCTGAAACTTCCACAAATTGACTTCAACCAACACGTATTATTGGTTGGTCTGACATACAATGCGAGTGGACAAGAATCACTTGGCAAGGTTAGGCTATTGCATGGTCAGGGTGATAGTTATGAACTACAGGTAATTATGTATTGGAATACCAACACGAACTATGGATACTTTCAGTTATTTAGCCCTGTACTATTCTGGAGACTATATCCAAAGTTCCCTACAAACCACATGAATGTAGTACGTCGAGTAGAGGAAGTTTGGTCAGACTATCAGGAATGAACTTGTATTACTCTTAGTCTTTCAGACAGCCTATGGGAACCACAAACACGCCGTCTGGCCGCTGGTAAGCATATGGATCATGAGTCCCCAAATTATCTGAGTTTATAAGATAATTAGCAAAAAGTATCGGAATGTAAAGGGAAATAAGTACCTTTGCAGCACAAAACGCTGCGAAACTGCTTACGCTCGGCAATTGGAGCAAGTTCCATTGCGCTCGCTCAATCGCAGCCTTGTACTCGATGAAGAGACTTGCATACATATTACTTTCATTGTTGGTACTTGCCGCGTGTACCAGTACCAGCCGTAATCCGCAACTTGTGGCTGCGGACAGTCTTCTTCTGTCCAGTCCGGACTCTGCTCTCACTCTGCTTCGCAGCATGAGTTTCAGCTCCACTCCCGACCGTATGTACCACTACCTTTTGCTGGCCGATGCTGCCAACAAGTGCTACGACACACTACCCTCCGACACCATCCTGCAGGAGGTAGCTGACTTCTACGACCGTCACGGCTCAGCCAACGAACAAGTACGTGCCCACTACATGTTAGGCTGTGCCTATCGCGACATGGGAGAAGCGCCTCATGCCCTCGACTGCTTCCACACCGCCATTGACCATGCAGATACGACCGCCAGCAATAGTAACTATCGCCTGCTAATGAGCGTTTATGGACAGATGGCTGACTTATTTCACAGGCAAAACCTGCCACAAGATGAGATATGGGCAACAGAACAAGCAGGAAAATTCTTCTTGGCTTACGGCGACACCATCGGTTATATCAGAAACATTGAACTGAAAGCTAAAGCATACGGCATCTTGAATGATACATTGAAAGTCATTGAGCTTATCAAAGAAAGTCAGCAACTATACATTGATTACGGATACCCATATATGGCTATACGAGAAAATATCATCCCCATTCATTACTGTGTGGAAAAAAACGAACTTGAAAAAGCACAAACACTGATGCAAGAATATGAAAGAAAATCGAGACTGTTTGATGATCAAGGCGATATAGCAAAAGGGCGTGAGGCCTATTATTATATAAAAGGTCGTTATTTCATCAAAAAGAACCGATTGGATTCAGCTGAATACTATATGCGAAAATTGCTTGTTAGGGGAAACGAAATCGATGCCTTCAGGGGATTACTTACTATCTATCAACAGAAGAAAAACACTGATTCTATCGTTAAATACGCACGCATGTACGAAGATGCTGTCGATACACTGAACAACCGAAAGCGCACAGAGGTCGTCGGACAGATGTCCTCCATGTATAACTATCAACGTTTTCAGCAGATTGCCGACGAGGAAACTAGGAAGGCAGAACGGGCAAGACTTAACAGCTTCATCATACTGCTGTGTTCACTCTTTCTAATCATTACACTATATTATATATTTGTCAGGCTTAGAAAGAAGAAGAATCAAAGGATTATGCAACTCAGTCAGGACTATAGACAATCCATACTAGAGTTCAATAAGGTTTCTGATGAACTAGAGAAGATTAAGCAGAAAGATACAACCTTGTTGAAGGACAAGCAAAATGAAGTAGAATCACTGAGGGAAAAGGTTCTTCTTTTCCAGAAGAAACTACAGACGGTCAACTCCAGTCAGCAACTGATAGATTTTAAAGACAGCAACATTGTTGCCTTATTCAAGTCAAAATCAACAGGAAGCCTAAAAACAACATTACCGACAGATGCCGAATGGAACCGACTGATAAAACAATTCTCTCGCTCCGTACCTTCGGTATATACAGCATTAGGCCGTGACGTTCTCCTTTCTCCAACTGAGTTACGTCTTTGTATATTGCTGTTGTTAGGATTCAAGATTGGCGACGCAGCTATTTTGCTTAACACATCTGCACAGTCTATCACCAATATTAGGTATAAAGCCAATCATAAACTCTTTAATGAGTCCACGGCGGCGACCCTTGAAAAGAACTTAATGAACATTTTAGGAAAAGTGTAATGGTGATGTGTTTTTCAACATAACACGTTCATAAGCAATTATTTAACTGAACTTTCGCAAGTGAATATTCATTCATCAAGCGACTAATTTATACATTTGATAAAGTTTATGGAACTTAGGATTGGCATCAATAACCGCAGAAAGCAGTTCGCTGGCATCGGCAGAGATCATCTCTGCGATTTCCAG
>JAFPEE010000086.1 GCA_017389705.1 Prevotella sp. | reverse complement strand
AGCCAGATTGAACCTTCCAATTTCCCTGTCGGTCTCGGCGTATGGGGAGGTTGAAACTTGCTGTCTTCGTCACGACATTGGAGTCTTTCTCAAACTCCGCATCGCGCCGAAACACATAGCAGTGTTGGCATCCCTCGCTCTTCTTATGGCATCCGTGCCACAGGTTCCACATCTCATCCATGTTTCCTATATTTCGCCCTGGCCTTTGGCCGAGCCTGCTTACGCTCGGAAGAGCTGATGCGAGCATCACTCTTCTCTCGCTTATACGCAGCCTTGACTATTTCGTATGACTTGCGTACCAGCTCTTTCAACTCTTCATCGTGTATGTCCATATTTGGCTGGACGCTTATCCAATATCGCTTGTCGCCATTAAACGGTTCCCCAATTGCCTGATAGTGCTCCTTCAATTCTGCCATCTCAGACGACTCACATTTGATGGTGATGTTTGAGAAGTCATCGACATTGAAGTAACAGAACATGTGGCCTCCGACATAAAAAACGAGTATCGTAAATCTGCCCTTCGAGAATTTCTCGAACGGTGTCGCCTCAGTCACATCGGGCAACGACAGGCAATATTCACGGAACTCTTCTACGTTCATTCTCTCTTTTCTTAGAGTGCCTCCATCTCGTCTGCCACCCGGGCCTCACAGTCCCTCATGGCATCGAGCGTCTTTTGCAGCACCTCGTCCAGAGGCCATCCCAGCATATCCGCTCCTTGTTCAATGACCTCGCGGGAGCAGCCTGCGGCAAAGCCCTTTGACTTGTACTTCTTCTTGAGCGACTTCAGCTCCATGTCCTGAACGCTTTTCGACGGGCGCATCAGTGCAGCAGCCCATATCAGTCCCGTCAGTTCGTCGGTCGTGAAGAGCACTTTCTCCATCAGGTGTTCGGGCTTTACATCTACATGACCGTAACCGTGGCTGCAAATGGCGTGAATCATGTCTTCGCCAACGCCTCCTTCGCGCAGCAGTTCCGGTGCCTTGATGCAATGCTCTTCAGGATACAGCTCAAAGTCAATGTCGTGCAACAGTCCGACCATTCCCCAGAAATCCACTTCGTCGGCAAAGCCCAATTGCACGGCATACCAGCGCATGACCCCTTCTACCGTCAGCGCATGTTGCAGGTGAAAGGAGTCCTTATTGTATTTCCTCAGCAGCTCCCAGGCTGCTTCTCTTGTAATTTGACTTTTCATCATATTGTTTTTATGTTGTTAAACCTTTTATAGTATATCCTGCAAGTTCCAGCACCTCTATGTGTCAATCTCTGAAAAGTCTGAAACCTTGCAAACAGAGAATTCTTTGTCTATGACCTTCAGTTCCATCTAGAAACTTACCTTTCTTTCAGGTGCTGAAAACGAGCAGAAGCGAGCTGTTGCATTGGTGATGTAGAGCACGGCCATATTGTCATCGTCAGCCTTATACATCGACTTTAAACTCTCGTTGCGGTTCAGGAATTCCTCCTTGACGACCAGTGTCTCATCGTTGACCAGGGTTCCACTCAGGCGCATCCATTCGCTGCCTGATTTCTTCAAGGCGCAGATTTCGAACTTTCCGTTCGCTGCCATCTGCTTGTAAACGTCCTTCACTTTACCAGTCATGATGTAGAGACGGCCATCGATAATCTCTGATACGCCGAAGGGACGCACATGGGGCTGGTCACCGTCGGCTGTGGCAATGAAGAATGCTCCGCACTCCTTCAAATAAGCCTGTACTTCTTGCATGTTTGTTTCTTTCATTTTAATCCTATTTATTTTTTTGTTTAAACTTGTCTTTGAGTCGTTTATATCCTTCTACGCCTAGAATGGTCAGACCTCCATACTGGCAAGTCTTTGCCAATCCGAAGAGCACCGTCCAAAGGATGCCTTTTGCCGTTACGCTGATAGGTAATAGCATCTGGGCGAAGGACAATATATAAAACGGAATGCAGCATAGCAGTACGATGACTCCCGTCCTGAACGAGAGCGATTGCAACCAGTGCTTCACGTTATAGAATGCATGCATGATGGCATCCATTTCTCTGCTTGCTTTTTTCATTATATCTCTAAATTTACTTCATTATCTTCCATGTCATTTCATTCTTTTCTCAAACTTAAACAGCCCGTCCTCTTGGTCGAATTGACTTTGTCGACTTCCGTCGCGACTCGGCCATTCAAACGAGTTTGATGGCTCTCGCTGCTCCGTCAGTTGCTCAGGCATATTGGGGTCAGGGTGATGCTCGTTGAAGAACTCAACAGCATGGAATCCGCAGCGGTTGATGTAGAAGTGGATATTCCGGCGGTCGAAATACGGGGTACAGGTTTCCCATACTTCAATCTCTGGATGCATGGCCTCTATAGCCTTCCAGATGGACAGGCCGATACCTTTGCTCTGAACACCCACCTTTACATAGAGGAATGCTAACTCTCCCATAGTGCCATTAGCGGTAATGATGGCACCACCCACACGCTGACCATCCTCGTTGACGGCTTCGTATGCTTCAGCTCCTTCTGTCTCTAACGACTGATAGAAGTCCTTGTCAGGCAAAACCTGCCACTGATTATCTTCTTTATAGTACGACTCAAATCCATGCTGGAATGCCTCCTGCATTTCTTCCTTGAAAGCAATGGTCTGAGCCTCCCTAAGTGGTAATAACCGTAACTCTGTTTTCATACATTCAGATAAAACTACAAATCAATCCCAAGATGGTCAAGCCGCCTTGCTTCAGGATGATGTTTGGCTTGCTGGTCAGGCTTCCATAGAGTGCCACCAACACGATATAACCCAATAGCAGCCGTGTCCACAGCAAATCCTGCTGCCAGACAGCTACTAATAGGAGAACTGCTATCAGACCGTTATACACGCCCTGATTCTTCAGCAGCGTTGCGATGGTCTTACTTTTCAGCTGGTCAATGCTGATGCCAAACACCCTTGACGTGCTTCCTGAACTCGTCACTATGGTTTCGAGGAACATGATGTACAGATGTTCCAAGGCTACCAATATTGCCAAAACTGTTGTGAGTGTACTCATACTTTATGCCTTCTTGGACTTTGTTAGACACTGCCACCATTCTTTCAACTGTTGCCAGCCTCCTGTGCTCCAAAGAGCGAGGAAGATAAGGACTGGCTGAATGAACAGACGGATAAGACGCAGATTGTCGGTGTTGAGACCAAAGGCATCGATGTGATTGACATACTGGTTGATGTTGCCAGGGAAGATGGCGACATAGAAGAGGGCCAGTAATGCACCTACCACTGCCTTTTTCTTCCATAACAACAGCATGCCAAGGCCAAGGGCTATCTCAACCACGCCCGATGCCAGTACCACGAAATCGGTAAAGCCTTCACTGAATTGTAGCCATGTGGGCACCTGTGCTACGAACTCCTGACGATTGAAAGTCAGATGACTGAAACCTGCATAGGTCATAAACAGACCCAGCAACAAACGGAAAAATGTCTTGAGGTAACTCATATCCCTATCAAATTAAATTATTGATACTTCCAAAAATCATACTTCTTGCGAAACTCTTCCTGTTTCTCACGTGGCAGCGACTTAAAGTAGCCTCGCCAGCTGGGACAGAAATTGATCTGCCAGCGCCAGAAGCGTCCGATTAATGACTTCGGGTTCTTGTCATACGCAGCACGTAGCTTGCAGTTCTCACAGGGGTACTTCATAATTGATTGATTTACATTGAATATTGTTATTATAGTTGTTTGCTGTCATAACGGTTTTGCCAAGCTGGATGCACCCGTTATCAGACTAATCATAGTCTAGCCTTCAGTTCAGCCTTTACCTTTTCCAAGTTGCCACAAGACAATATCGGCATGAGGTTTTCTATTTCCTCAATGCTTTTGTCCCACCACCTGAACTGAAGCAATAACTCTATCAGTTCGTCATCGAAGCGTTTCCTGACGATTCGACAGGGATTCCCAACTGCAATAGAATAAGGAGGAATATCCTTTGCCACCACCGAGTTTGTTCCGATAATAGCTCCATCGCCAATATGGACTCCTGGCATCACAGTAACATTCTGCCCAATCCAGACATCATTGCCAATTATGGTATCTCCTTTAAGCGGTAACTCATCTTTGACTGGTGCAATAGCACTTCCCCAGTCACCGCCCATGATATAGAACGGATAAGTGGTAGCGCAGTCCATCCTGTGATTGGCACCATTCATGACAAACTCCACACCCTTGGCAATGGCACAGAACTTACCGATAATCAGCTTGTCACCTATGAAGTCATAGAAGTGCGTGACGTGCTTCTCAAATTGGTCAGCACCATCCACGTCATCGTAATAGGTATAGTCACCGATGATGATACGCGGATTCTTTACCACATTCTTGATAAAACAAAGTCGTGGCAGGTTAGGATTTGGAAATACCTCGTTGGGATTTGGTCTATTCATTATTGTCATAATTGTTTTGATGTTAAAGTCCAACCATTGTCGCCGTGGTATATCATCTGACGGGTCATGCCGCCGTCGATACAGATGTTCTCGCCTGTGATGAAGCCCGCCTTGTCGGAACAGAGATAGAGCACCATGTTCGCAATATCCAAGGGATTGCCCACACGCCCGATTGGCTGCTGCACGGCATCGGGACCCTCGTAAACGGTATAGGCGGTGTCAATCCAACCAGGCGAAATGCTGTTCACGCGAACCTTGCCCGCCAGACTTACGGCAAGAGCATGGGTCAGTGCCGCAATGCCGCCCTTTGCAGCCGTGTAGCTCTCTGTCTGCGGCTGGCTCATGCGGTCGCGCGAGGACGAGATGTTCACGATGGCAGCACCTTCGGCGAAATGCGGGGCGAAGAGTTTGGCGAGGTAGAACGGAGCCGTCACACCTACGCTCATGGCATATTGGAACTCCTCGTAGCTGCACTCGTCGATGCCCTTCATCAGCGGTAGGGCATTATTGACGAGGAAATCCACATGGCCGTGCTGCTCTATCACTTCCTTAGCGAACCGCTCCAGCACTTGCTTGTCAGCAAGGTCGCCAACAAAGTGGTTGCCCTGTTGCTTGTCTATCACACAAGTCGTAGCGCCTGCTTTTTGAAACTCTTCCGCAATACACCGTCCGATGCCCTGTGCACCACCAGTTATTGCGGCTATTTTTCCTTTGAAATCCATATCTCTGCTTGCTTTTATCATTTTAATTGTTTCTCCATTTTGTAACATGTAAAAGTCTCACCGACTATCTTCTGCGAGTAATCTGCAACATAACCCATTGTTTCATAGAAATGAATTTTGTT
>JAFPEE010000085.1 GCA_017389705.1 Prevotella sp. | reverse complement strand
ATTTGTTTCACCATCGCTGCAACTTACGATTCAACCCACAACGAGGCTTAATTTTATAACCATTTAAAACTTTCTAAATCGGTTTTAGTATGGCTAAAATTAAGATACAGAAAAAAGACATCTGGATTGACATGACGCCTATGTCAGACGTGATGACGCTGCTTCTGTGCTTCTTTATGTTGACTTCAACATTCCTGACGCCAGAACCAGTATCCGTCAACGCGCCTAACTCAGTGTCAGAGGTCAAGATACCAGAGCAAGACGTGCTCAATATTCTGGTAACCCCAGAGGGCAAGGTCTTCTGTGGTACCGAAAACAAGAACAACATGCAGGCAATGTTGGACGTGATGACCGACAAGTTCGGTGTATCACTCAATGCCAAACAGGTCAAGGCATTCCGCGAGGATGCTATGGTTGGTGCCAGCATGTCGCAGCTTGCCCAGTACCTCAACCTCGACCAGGAGAAGATGGCCGAGGCTATCCAGAAGCTCGGTCTTCCGCTTGACAGTATCAACGGAGGCAAGAGCGAATTCCAGGAGTGGGTCTCTGCGGCCCGCGATGCGAATCCTGACATCAAGCTCGCCATCAAGTGCGACTCAAAGACTCCTTATACCGCTATTAAGAAGTTGATGTCAGAGCTTCAGGACATGAACGAGAACCGTTTCCAGCTCATCACGAACCTCGATGTTAAACGTTTAAACGAATAGTACTATGGCAAAAAAGAATCTATCCAAGCAGAAGAAGATGGATACCCGCGTGAACTTCACGCCAATGGTAGACATGATGATGCTTCTGATTACCTTCTTCATGCTGTGTACTACGCTGGCCAAGCCGCAGGCTATGCAGCTGACCATGCCGTCAAACGAAGACACGAAGCAGCTGAATGAAGAACAGAAGCAGGTAACGAAGGCTTCTCACACCATCACCCTCTATCTGGGTGCCGACGATCAGGTTTGGTACATTGCCGGTCTGCCCAAATATGACGACCCCTCTTGCGTTAAGAAGACCACTTACGGCAAGGATGGTATCGAGAAGGTTCTCAACGAGCACACCACAGAGGAAGGCGTTAACCCCGTAGCCAAGATCAAGCTGGCCAAGAAGGAGCTCGACGCCCAGAAGAATGCTCACAATTCTAAGATGACCGACGAGCAGTACCAAGAGCAGCTGAAGAAGCTGAAGAAGGGTGAGCTGCCCTCAGGCGAGAAAGTTCCCGCAATGACCGTCATTATCCGTCCTCTGAACACTGCAACATATGCAAACATGGTTGCCGCCCTCGACGAGATGCTGATTAGCAATATTGATAAGTACGTCATTGACAATGTCGACAAGATGAGCGAAGAAGACAAGGCGCTCATTGAGAAGGCTGGTGTTAAATGATTAACCACTAAAGTAGATTAGAACTATGGCAAAAATAGATCTTATAGACAATGGTTGGGTTGACCTCGTGTTTGAGGGCAAAAACCAAGCTTACGGTGCTTATCAACTGCGCAAGAACACTGGTGTACGTAACCTTAAGGCACTCATCACCATGTTCGTCGGCTTTGCTATCATTGCCGCCATCGTTGTGGCAAAAGTATCGTTCGACAACTACATGGCATCACGTAATGCCGCCATCGAGACCGATGTGGAGTTGCAGAACCTGGCCGAGAAGAAGGAAGTCAAGCAAGAGAAGAAGGACGAACCTGAGGTTGAGAAAATTGAGGTTGAGCGCGTGAAGAGCTCTGTGGCTTTCACCGTTCCTGAAATCAAGAAGGACAACGAGGTGAAGGAAGACCAGGAGATGAAGTCACAGGACGAGCTTCAGGAGACCAACACCGCCATCGGTGCCTTCACCGTTGAAGGTAACGACGAAACCGCTGAGGTAAAGCACGTTGAAGAGAAGATTGCTGAACCCGAGCCTGTGAAGGAAGAGGAGACGAAGGTGTTCGACGTTGTTGAACAGATGCCTTCATTCCCCGGAGGCCCCAGCGCTCTGATGCAGTATCTGGCCAGCAACATCAAGTACCCGGTAGTAGCCGAGGAGAATGGTGTTCAAGGGCGAGTCATCGTGACCTTCGTCGTTGAGAAGGACGGTTCTATCACAGACGTTCGCGTCGTGAAGAGCGTTGACCCCTCACTCGACAAGGAAGCCCAGCGCGTGGTCAAGAGCATGCCGAAGTGGATTCCCGGTAAGCAGAACGGTTCTGCCGTACGTGTGAAGTACACTGTGCCTGTGACCTTCCGTCTTCAGTAATTGATAAGACATGAATAGAAACGTATCCATTATAATTGGATTAACACTTAGCTTAGGCTTGCTCCTCTCATGTGGGAGCAAGCCTAATCCTGAATTGGAGGAGGCATACCAGAAAGCCGCAACAAAATTTGTGGCAGACGAGAGCTTCTATCCCATCCTCGACGAAGAACTCTTCTACTTCAACAGCCAGCGCCTCGACACCATCGGTGTGCAGTATATCAACGAGCAAGACGCCGTGAAGAGACTGATGAAGCTGGAAACATGGCTCGCCTTTACCACCCGCCAGTTTACGGCCAAGGAGAAGAAGAGCCTGGAGGACCGTCAATACCTGCCCCGTGCAATAGCCATTGCCTACGACGGTCTGGCCATCATCGTCAACAATGCCAATGCCGACACGTGCATCACTGTCAACGATTTTGCACGCATCCTCAAAGGCGAGGTCACCAAATGGGGCGACATCTATCCCAAGTCAAAGCTGGGAACCATTGACGTAGTATTCGACAATCCCCTATCTAGCACTGTACGCTGGTGTGTTGACTCCATCCTCGACGGCAAGGAGTTCACCAACCCCAACATCGGTGCAGTGAAAACCAGCGCAGCCGTCATCGACTATGTGGAACGCCACGAGAATGCCCTCGGCATCATCGGCTCCAACTGGCTCAACGACAAGCGCGACACCACTAACGTCACTTTCAAGAAGAACATTACCGTGATGGGCGTCAGCAAGATGAAGACCGCCGAGACTTACAACAGCTGGAAGCCCTATCAATACTATTTATATAATGGCAACTACCCCCTGATACGAACTATCTATGCCCTGCTGAACGACCCCCGTCCCAGCGGAGTGCCTACTGCCTTTGCGCACTTCTGCCAGCTGCCCAGAGGCCAAAAAGTCATCCTGCGCTCAGGACTGCTGCCCCGTACGGCAAACATGAATGTCCGCGAAGTTATCGTCAACAGGAAATAAACCTTTTGAGGGCAGAATCGTCATAACAACAGAGAGTATTAATAGCAATAAGTATAACCCGTTTAAAATAACAGGAATTATGAAAGCAATTAAATATTTAGTAATGGGAGTGCTGACCTTAGGTTTCAGCGCTTCAGTGATGGCACAAGACGGCACAAAGGCCGACATCGATGCCGTAAAGAAAATCATTAGTAGCAAACCCGCCGATCTGGACAAGCAGATGAAGCCCTTCTACAAGGAGAACAAGAAGAATGCCGAGAACCTGGTAGCCTTCGCACGCGCCTTCTTCGAGGTTAAGGACACAGCCAATGCCAAGAAGTATGCCAACTATGCCTTGACAGCCAGCAAGAACAAATGCGCTCCTGCCTACATTCTGCTGGGCGACATCGAAGCCCTCTTCGACAATGGTGGTGCAGCTGCAGCACAGTACGACCAGGCTGTTTATGCAGATCCCAAGAACTACGAGGCTTACTACAAGTACGCCCTGGTTTATCGTAAGATAGACCCCCGCGGGGCTGCCCGCAAGCTCGACGAACTCAAGGCTAACCGTCCTGACGTCAGCGTAGAAGCTATCAAGGGCCACATCTTCATGATTGCCGGCGACCGTAAGGCAGCTTACGAGGAATTCAAGAAGGTACCCGTCAGCCAACTCGACAAGGGCTATCTGAACGAGTTTGCACGTGCCAGCTACTTCGGAGGACACTTCGAAGATGCCCTCGCAGCTTGTGAGGAAGGTCTGAAGGCCCGTCCCAACAACCCCACTTTCACACGTTTGGCTATGTTCAGCAACTATGAGTTGAAGAACTACGACGGTGCCAAGAAATACCTGAGCAAGTACTTCAACGAGATTGATAAGGACAGCGTGACCTATTCAGAGTACGACCACTATTATGCAGCCCTCATCCACGAGGCACTCGAGGACAAGGCCAATGCTAAGGAGTCTTACCACAAGGCACTCGAATTGGTCAGCGACTCTTCCATGATCAAGCGCTGGGACATTCTGAAGACCCTCTCTACCTCTCACAAGAAGGACGGCGACCTGGAGAATGCCATCAAGTACTACCAGGAGTTCTTGGCTTGCAAGCCTGAGGTGAAGGTTGACGACTATGAGACCCTGGCTGACATCTATACCTCATTCGCCAGCGAGGCTGACGAAGCTGCAAAGAAGAGCCTCTATACCAAGGCTGCCGATGTTTATACCACCATCGCCGAGAAGTACCCCGTACAGAAGGCCTATGCTGCCTACAAGCGCGCTGAGATCATCAACAAAACCGATAAGGACATGGCTGGCCGTCTGGCTAAGGACGACTATCAGCAGGTTGTTGACCTGTTGGGCGACAAGGCAGACCGCTCAAAGAGCGAGAACACCATGCTGAAATATAGCCTGCACTATCTCATGTTCGGTGCATACCTCGACAAGAACATCCCTGGAGCCAAAGCATTTGCTGAGAAGATTCTGACCATCGATCCGGAATACAAGCCCGCACTTGAAATTCAGAACCTCAAGTAAGCAATACCTTTGTTACGCATACTGACTATACTCATCTGCTGTCTCTGCCTGAGCACTCACGCACAAAGCGTCAATCAGGCAGAGGCAGCAGATTCTATTATCTACGAGGAGTATATGACCGCCATAGGGCGAGCCTTCTTTCAAGGCGACAACTTCGACAAGGCCCTGACCCTCTACCATCAGGCTGACACCGCCAGCATGACGGAACACGACCTGAGCCGCTATGCCCTCGCAGCATTCTTCAAGCAACACTATCCCCTGGCACTCGAAGTTGCTACCTATGGTCTAACACGCAAGCCCGGCGACATCAACTTCACACGACTAGCCTTCTTCTGTAACACCGAGCTCAAGGACTACGATGACGCACAACGCCATGCCCGCGCTCTCTTCAGCAACAGTGCCACTACCCCACTCTTCTACTACGACTACGAGTACTTGGTTCGCCTCATCAACAGCAAAGCTACTCTCGACGAGCTGGACCGTACCTACCTGAAGACCAGCTACCAATACCTGATCAACTACTACCTATCCCAAAAGGACTATCAGACCACAGCAAAACGCTACGCCCAGAAACTCCTCGCCCTCGACCCCACCAACGCCTTGGCCAAACAAGTTCTCCAGCCATAAGTGTGGCATTGCCGGGAAGGAATGATATAAAACGTGAGGTGGGCGCTCCAAAAGGAGCACCCACCCGTTTTAACCACATAAATCAGCAAATTCCTTAGGGAAGGCTGATGGCCTCTGACGGACAAACGTCAGCGCATGTGCCACACTCAGTGCAAGCGTCGGGGTTGATAGAATACTTGTCGCCCTCAGAGATTGCTCCTGCGGGGCACTCATCGATACATGTTCCACATGCGATGCAGTCGTCACCAATTACGTATGCCATAATCTTATAAAATTAAAGTTGTTAATACTGTTAATACTTACTATTGATGACGCAAAGGTACGTATAATTTTTGGATAATACCTAATTTTTGGTAGGGAAATTTGCTTTTTTGTCTCAATTTATACGCTATCGAAATAATAAACACAAGGATGCCAGCGTTATATCTAACGTATATGAGACGAACGCTTTTAACGCTTTTCCTGGTGCTTTCAGTAGCCATCTCTGCCTTGGGCCAGTCAGACCGACGGGTGCAGAACAAGCCGTATATTGACCTGCGGCAGATGCACTTTGGCATTCTGATAGGTGTGAACATGCAGGACGTGGAGTTTGAGAACGTAGGTCCGCAAACCATTATTGACGAGGACGGTACGGTGCATGAAGAGCTGATACTATGCGATGCTGACAAGTGGAATCCTGGATTCACGGTAGGTGTGCTGGGCGAATGGAGGCTGTCGGACCACTTCTCGCTGCGTTTCACACCACAGATGCACTTTGGCGCCAAGCACCTGACCTTCCTGAATATGAAGGTGCTGGACGAGGAGGGACAGCCGTTCCGTCAGATACAGGACTTGAAGAACACGTATGTATCGCTGCCCATAGACCTGAAGTTTGCCGCTCCCCGCTGGAACAACCACCGTCCATACATCATGGCAGGCATCAACCCGATGATCAACCTGACAGGTAGCGAGTCGGACATGGTGCGCCTGAAACGCTATAATACAATGATAGAGATTGGTCTGGGTTGCGACTTCTACCTGCCGTTCTTCAAGCTGATTCCTGAGCTGAAATTCTGCTTCGGACTAGGTAATGCGTTAGACACCAACCACAAAAACGAACTGCGCGACGCTAACCTGAGGGCCTATGCGGGTTCGGTCAGCAGCGCGCAGTCGAAGATGATTGTCCTGACGTTTTATTTCGAGTAGAGGTCGACAACCATACGACCTACAAAGCAGGCACCCTTGCCATTCTGGTCGACAGGCACTTGACGGCCGTCGATATTGGGCTCATACTCCATCTTTCGGAAGTAGGTATGGGTATGTCCACCGAGGACGAGGTCGATGTTGCGCGAGCCATGAATCATATACTGATCGTCCTCGCCACGATTGCTGTTCCATCCCAGGTGCGAGATACAGACAACGAGGTCGCAACGCTCTTTCTCCTTCAGCAGGGTAGCCGTCTCAAGTGCCACCTGGGCAGGGTCGAGGTACTTGACGCCCACACAGTTCTTGTCAGCGACAAGACCCTTCATCTTAGGTGCCAGTCCAAAGACACCAATCTTGACACCATTCCTCCTTATTATAATATAAGGCTTGACGAGTCCTTCGCATGGAGTACCCGTAAAGTCGTAGTTGGCACAGACGATGGGGAAGTTGGCCATGCGGAACACACGGGCCAAATTGTCAAGTCCGAAGTCGAACTCATGGTTGCCGATGGTGGCAGCGTCGACGCCCATCTGGTTCATCAGTCCCACCTCTACATCACCCTTAAACAGCGTGAAGTAGGCTGACCCCTGGAAAAAGTCGCCAGAGTCGAAGTAAAGCAAATCGGGGTTCTTGGCACGCTCATCTTTAAGCATGACAATACGACGCAGGAAGCCTCCCCTACCCGCCTTGAGTGTATCCGGCAGCTGGACGCTGACAGGGAATATCTGCGAGTGGGTGTCGTTTGTGTGCAGGATAAGCAGCTGCTTGTGCTTCTTGCCTGAAACCTCTGCGGACGAGAAGTCCTGCGAAGCAGGAGACAAAGGAGTTTTCATCTCTACGTCCTTCTTTTTCTTTGGGATGGGATTGTCATGAATGACATCAGTCACCATGACGCGCCCCTCGATGTTAGCATCGGCCATGCGCCCCTGCTTGGTAAGCTCGCGGAAGTAGTTCATGATGATGAATCGTGTGTTGTTAGACACCTCCTGAGGAGCATTGACATGATAGCCCTGCTTGAAAGCCTCCATCTTATCTGTACCGCCAAGCAAGTAGTCGATGGTAGCCAGACGATATTCCTTGTCAGGCTCTACAGGCATACCGTTGACAGTGACGCTGACAAGCTCGCACCTGCCATTAATGACCATCCGGACTGAGTGGCTGACACCCTCGCCGCCTACGCTTGCCATCTGGCGGAACAGCTCCAGCAAGTCGCTGCCCTTGAGGGTGGCAAAGGCTATCTTATTCTCAAACGGAGCGATGTCGAGCACATCGCCATAGGTAATATCACCCTTGGGTAGGTCGGCACGGACTCCACCCATATTATAGATGCCGATGTCGGGCTTCTCATTATAGTCCTTGGCAGCCCACACCATGATGTCAGCCAGCAGGTTAGACAGTGTTCCCTCGGGACGCTTGGCTGTCATATACTTAGCCGACCTACCCACCACAGGACCCATGATGCTGTCGACCACATGCTTATAGGGTTTCAGGAACTCGGCAGCCTGCCCATCATGTTGGACATCGTAGCGCCCGTCAACCAGAATTGTCGTGCGTTTGATGCTCCCGACCTCGTAGTGGGTACGGCATGAGGTAGTGAGCAGCAAGACAGACAAGAGGGGTAATAATATCGCTTTTCTGTTCATCATTTATAGGTTTTATGGTGCAAAGATACAAAAAAACTTCTGAAATATTTCGCTGATTGAATAAAAAGTTGTACCTTTGCACCCGCTTTTCGGCGTAACCGATGGAGGGAAGTAACGAGTTGCCCGTCTATGTTGCGTTGGAACGATACAACAAATTTAATATTCAAAAGTTACAATGGATTTAATTAAAGTTGCTGAAGAAGCATTTGCAACCGGCAAAAAGTTCCCAGAGTTCAAGGCTGGTGACACTATCACTGTCGCTTACAAAATTAT
>JAFPEE010000084.1 GCA_017389705.1 Prevotella sp. | reverse complement strand
TGGCCGATGCCGTGCACGTCGTGGTACTCAAACCAGTCGATGTCGGATGACAGCAAAGCAGCTTTCACCTCCTCGAACTTCGTCTTGCGGATAATTGCTTCAATCTTTTTCATACCTTTTTACCTTATTAAATTAATACTAAACCCTCTCATAGGGTTACAAAATGTATGTTTGCGACGGTAAAGTTACGACACTTTGCATGAAAATCCATCAAAACACTTTCGTTATGTTTGTTAAAAACGCGCACAAATAACAATATGTAAAGTATATGTTGTATTTTGCTTGCATTTTGCTAACACTCTGCACTCGGAATCAATCATTTCGTTACAAAGTGTTATCGCGCACATTTGAGGTATGACGATAAGGAATACAAGTCTGCATTGTTAGGAAAACTGCATTAGTTCGGGTATAAACATTGTTAAAAAGCAAGAAATTATACCCGTTTTGATATATAATTGAAAAATATTGCTTACTTTTGCACCCGTAAAGGTATAATAGCTATGACATTATCGGAGCATATTAAGCAAAAACGGAAGAAAAATGGGCTTTCTCAAGTGGAATTGGCCGAGAGGGCAGGAGTGGGCCTCAGGTTCGTGAGAGACCTGGAACAAGGAAAGCAAACCTTGCGGATGGACAAGGTAAACGATGTGCTGGCCTTGTTTGGGGAATGTTTAGGACCTATAAAAACTGACGTTGTATGAAACAGGCGGGTGTTTATGTCAATGATGTCTTCTGCGGTATACTGACAGAAGATGAGGAGGGTTTCCATTTCGGCTACGACCAGGCATATCTTGACCGTCAAGACGCTATGCCGGTCAGCCCCACCATGCCTCTGACTGTGGAACAGTACGACAAGGAAATGATGTTCCCTGTCTTCGACGGCCTCATTCCAGAGGGCTGGTTGCTGGACATCGCTTCCTCGTCGTGGAAGATTGATCCGCGCGACAGAATGTCCCTTTTGATGGCTTGCTGTAAGGATTGCATTGGAAACATCAGCATAAAACCATTGGACTATGAGTAAGTGTTTGTATTGTTATCAGGAACTGGAAGAAGGTCAGGTGGATTATCATCCCGCTTGTGCACGAAAGTTCTTTGGGAGCGACAAGGCACCTATTCTTCCTTATACACGTGACAACATGTCTGAGTTGGCCCGTCAGGTCATTCGCTCTAGTGCATCCGTAACAGGTGTGCAGGCTAAGATGTCGCTCGACGTGAATCGTGGTGGTAAGAACGAACCAGCCAAATTCACCATCGTAGGTCTGTGGGGTAAGTATATTTTCAAACCACAGAGTGGACGATATCCCTGTCTGCCTGAATTGGAAGACCTCACGATGAAGATGGCCGAGGCTGCTCATATCCGAACCGCCCGTCATACGCTCATCCGACTGGCCGATGGGGAACTGGGCTACTTGACCCTCCGCATGGATCGTGGACGGAAAGGCGAAAAGATTTCGATGTTGGATATGTGTCAGCTTACCCACCGCCTTACTGAGCATAAGTACTACGGTACATATCAGCAGTTGGCCGAGACCATCAAAAAGTATTCGTCGGTTCCTATGCTCGACGTACAGCGCTTCTGGGAGGTGGTGTTGTTCTCGTGGATTACCGGCAATTCCGACATGCATTGCAAGAACTTCTCCTTGATAGATACTGGCGACGGGGAGTATGCTTTTGCTCCTGCCTACGACCTCTTGGCGGTACTGCTGGCTGACCCAAATGATACTGAGGAGATGGCCATGAGTTTTACGGTGGGAGGTGAGAAAAGCGGCTTCGACCGCAACACCTTCATGACGGCCTTCACTCAAAGTGGCATTCCTGTTGCCGTAGCAGAAAAGCTGATAGAACGAATGAAGGGGAACATCCCTGAATGGAAGGTTCTCATCGGTCAATCTTTCTTACCGGAAAAGATGAAGGCCGACTATTGCCAGCTACTCGACAGGCGAATGGAAAGATTAGACGGAACGCCCCAATAACTCGCATGAGTATCAAGGCTTGGAGTTATTTGCTCCAAGCCTTGATGCGTTGTAATGCTTCTTCTGTTTTCTCGTGACTGCCGAAGGCGGTGAAGCGAACGTAGCCCTCGCCGGAGGGACCGAAACCGACACCAGGGGTACAGACGACATTGGCACCGTAGAGCAGGGCCTCGAAGAATTGCCAGGACGACATGCCGTCAGGGGTGCGCATCCAGACGTAGGGGGCATTCTCGCCGCCGTAGCATTCATAGCCGAGGGAGCGCAGGGTGTCGAGCATCTTCTTGGCGTTCTGCATGTAGTAGTCGATGGTGGCCTTGATCTGCTGCTTGCCCTCGGGTGTGTAGATGGCCTCGGCGGCACGCTGGGAGATATAGCTGCAGCCGTTGAACTTGGTACACTGGCGACGCAGCCACAGTTGATTGAGCGATATGCGCTCGCCTTCGAAGGTGCTGACGGTGACCTCTTTCGGTACGATGGTATAGCCGCAACGGACACCCGTAAAACCGGCCGTCTTGGAATAGGAGCGGAACTCGACGGCGCACTTGCGGGCTCCGCGAATCTCGTAGATGGAGTGCGGTATCTTCGGGTCTTGGATGTAGGCCTGATAGGCGGCATCGTAGAGGATGAGGGCATCGTTTTTCAGCGCATAGTTCACCCACTTGCGCAGCTCCTGCTTGCTGATAACCGTACCCGTAGGGTTGTTGGGGTAGCAGAGGTAGATGACATCGACGGGACGGCCTTTGGGAAGGTCGGGCACGAAGCCGTTCTCTGCATGGGTAGGCATATAGCGCACGTTGGTCCAGCGCCCATCTTTGTAAACGCCGCAACGACCTATCATCACGTTAGAGTCGATATAAACGGGATAGATGGGGTCGGTCACGCCGATGAAGTTGTCCCAATGAAGCAGTTCCTGGAAGTTGCCCGTATCGGACTTGGCACCGTCGTTGATGAAGACCTCGTCGATGTCGAGGTGGATGCCACGCGGCAGGAAGTCGTTCTTCAGGATGGCCTCACGCAGGAAGTCGTAGCCCTGCTCAGGTCCGTAGCCGCGGAAACCCTCGGCAGATGCCATCTCGTCGACAGCCTTGTGCATGGCCTCCGTAACGGCAGGACACAGCGGTTGAGTGACGTCGCCGATGCCGAGCGAGATAACGTCGGCACCCGGGTGCATCACCTTGAAAGCGTTGACCTTCTTGGCGATGTCGGCGAACAGGTAGTTGTTCTGGAGGTTCAGGAAGTGGATGTTTACTAATGCCATATTTTCAATTCATAATTCATAATGCATAATTCATAATTCGATTTCGCCGTCGAAGACGAATTCGGCAGGGCCGGTCATGAGGACGTGATTGTCACTCTCGCGCAGTTCGATGTTGAGCGTACCGCCGTCCATGACAATCTGCGACTGGCGACCAGCATGACCTGTAATGAAGGCTGCTACAGCTGTTGCGCAGGCGCCTGTGCCACAGGCCTGGGTGATGCCGCTGCCACGCTCCCAGACGCGGGTGCGAATGCGTGCCACACTCCTACCTTCAGGTGGGAGAATGATTCCATCAGCCTCGATACGAGCAAACTCGATATTGCAGCGTTGCGGGAAGGCGGGGTGATGCTCTAAGACGCGTCCCGTCTCGCCCACCTGATTCACATTGTCTGTGAAAATGACGTAATGGGGATTGCCCATAGATACGAAAGTACCTTTGTCCAGTCCACGAGAAATGACGAACTGCTCTAGATTCTCGAGTTGGGGTGCGCCCATATCAACGGTAACGCTCTCCACCACGCCATCGCTGACGTGGAGGTTAAGCGTCTTGATGCCGGAATTTGTAAGCAATCGTATTTTTGTTTGTGTTGTGAGGGCTCGCTCGTAGAGATACTTCCCTATACATCGCGAGGCATTGCCGCACATCATGGCCTCAGAACCGTCGGCATTGAAGATGCGCATGGTATAATCGGCCTCTGGGATAGGCGATGCGCCAATCAGCACCAGTCCATCAGAGCCGATACCCTTGTGGCGATCGCTCCAAAGGATGGATGCCTGGACGGGGTCGGCGATGGGGTACTGCATGGTATCGACGTAGATATAGTCGTTGCCGCAGCCGTGCATCTTGGTGAATCTGATCTTGCTCATTTTGAAAGATAATTGTTAACCTTTGCTGCTGTCTGCTTGCCGCTGGCCATAGCACGAACGACGAGCGATGCACCATTGGCAGAGTCGCCACAAACGAAGACATTCTTTGGGTATTCCGGATGCTCCGGCTTGAGGAAACCCATAGCCAGCAGCACGAGTTCTGCCTTGATGATTTCGGGCTTGCCCTTCTCTACCATGATGGGACGACCGCCCTCTGGGTTGGGCTTCCAATCAATCTCCTGTACCTTCACGCCAGTCAGTTTGCCATTCTCGCCCAGGAACTCCAGGGTATTGATGTTCCAACGACGGGTGCAGCCCTCCTCATGCGAAGAGGTAGTCTTGAGGGTGCGAGGCCAGTTGGGCCAGGGGTTCTGCGGATCCTCAGGACCTTCAACGGGCTTGGGCATAATCTCAATCTGAGTAACGCTCTTACAACCCTGACGATGAGCCGTACCAATACAGTCTGAGCCAGTATCACCACCCCCAATCACAAGTACATCCTTACCTTTGGCTGTTACGCGCTCGTCTTTCGAGAACTCCATACCAGCGAGAACGCGGTTCTGCTGAGACAGCAGATCGAGGGCGAAGTGAACGCCCTTCAGGTCGCGGCCTGGGGCCTTGAGATCACGGGCTGTTGGTGTGCCTGTTGAGATTACGACGGCGTCGTAATCATTGAACATTGAACATTGAACATTGAACATTATTTCTTGTCCGTATTTGAACTCAATGCCCTCAGTTTCCAGCAACTTGATGCGGCGATCGATGATAGCCTTGTTGAGTTTGAAGTTGGGGATGCCATAGCGGAGCAAGCCTCCTGCAGCCTCATTCTTCTCGAATACGGTTACCTGGTAGCCCATCAGGTTCAGGTCGTTGGCAGCAGCCAGTCCGGCAGGGCCAGCACCAATCACAGCCACCTTCTTGCCATTGCGTTCGATGTCGGTCTTGGGCAGGATAAAGCCCTCTTGGAAGGCCATCTCCGTGATGGCACACTCGTCTTCGCGATTGGTTGTTGGCTCATGGTTGAAGCGGTTCAGCACGCAGGCCTTCTCGCAGAGAGCAGGACAGATGCGGCCGGTGAACTCTGGGAAGGGGTTAGTACTATTAAGTAAGCGGTAAGCCAACTCCCAGTCGCCTTTATATAATGCATCGTTCCATTCGGGTGCTTTGTTGCCCAGCGGACAAGCCCAGTGGCAGAAGGGTACGCCACAGTCCATGCAGCGCGATGCCTGCAGCTTACGTTCGCGGGTGTTGAGCGTCTGCTCCACCTCACCAAAATCGTGGATTCTATCGTGAATCGGACGGTATCCCGCCTCCTGGCGATGTATCTCTAAAAATGCTTTTGGATTTCCCATGATGGCAATTGATAATTGAAAATTGACAATTGATAATTAATAATCACGCTGGATATTGGCTATCTTCTCCTGCAGTTTCTTGTTCTGCTCTTCTTGCAGCACGCGCTTGTACTCGATAGGTACTACCTGAATGAAGTCTACCACGTAGCGCTGCCAATCGTCGAGCATACGTCCTGCTAGGGCAGAACCAGTGTGCAGGTAGTGCTGACGGATAAGCTCGAGCAGTTCCTTGCGGCTAACGCTGTCCTCTACGAGTCCAAGTTCTACCATATCCATGTTACAGAAGTAGTCGAACGAGTGGTCGGGATCGTAGACGTAAGCCACACCACCACTCATACCAGCGGCGAAGTTGCGACCAGTCTTGCCCAGCACAACGACACGACCGCCAGTCATGTACTCGCAGCAGTGGTCGCCAGCACCCTCGATGACAGCGATGGCACCAGAGTTGCGCACACCAAAGCGCTCGCCCACCTTACCATTGATATAGAGTTCACCAGAGGTGGCACCATACAATCCTGTGTTACCGGCAATGATATTTTCCTCGGCCTTGAAGTCGTCGCTGCGGCGGGCAGGAGGCAGGATCGAGATGCGACCGCCTGAGAGGCCCTTACCAAAATAGTCATTACACTCACCCTCAAGCTTCAGGTTCAGTCCGTGAACGGCAAAGGCGCCAAAGCTCTGACCGGCTGAGCCCTTGAACTTAATGTTAATGGTGTTGTCGGGCAGACCAGCCTCGCCGTATCGCTTGGCGATAACACCAGAGAGCATGGTAGTAACAGCACGATCTGTATTCTTAATGGCGTAGTCGAGTGTCACCTCCTCTTGTTTCTCGATAGCCTTCTCGGCAGCACGGATAATCTCCTCGTCCTTCACGCCGCTCACCTTGGTGAATGCACCACGATCCCAGAACAGAGCCTTATCTGTCTCAGGCTTATGCATTAGACGGGCAAAGTCGATGGTCTTCTGCTTATCTGTCGCGTTGGTGGTATCGACTTCGATGAGCTCCGTGTGGCCGATAATCTCCTTCAGACTCTTCACACCAATCTCGCTCAGATACTCGCGCACCTGTTCGGCCAGGAACGTGAAGAAGTTCACCACGTATTCGGCTCGCCCCTCGAAGTGTTTGCGCAGCTCTGGGTTCTGCGTAGCCACGCCCATCGGACAGTTATTGGTATTACATTTTCTCATCATTACGCAGCCCAATACTATCAGGGGCAACGTACCAAACGAGAACTCGTCGGCACCCAGCATCGCCATGATAATCACGTCCTTAGCAGTCTTCAACTGGCCGTCGGTTTGCAGGCGCACCTGATTACGCAGGCCGTTGATCACCAGCGTCTGCTGCGTCTCGGCGAGTCCAATCTCAGGCGAAATACCCGCGAAGCGCATTGATGAAGCAGGACTAGCACCTGTACCACCTTCGGCACCAGAGATGACGATGAGGTCGGCCTTGGCCTTAGCCACACCAGCAGCGATGGTTCCCACGCCACTCTCGGCAACGAGTTTGACGCTAACGGCAGCTGTTGGGTTGATATTCTTCAGGTCGAAGATGAGCTGAGCCAGGTCCTCGATAGAGTAAATGTCGTGATGAGGTGGGGGGCTTATCAGGCTAATGCCGGGGATGGCGTTACGCGTCTTGGCGATGATCTCGTTGACCTTGAATCCAGGCAGCTGTCCGCCCTCACCAGGCTTAGCACCCTGAGCCACCTTAATCTGTATTTCTTCGGCATTCACCAGGTACTCGGCAGTCACGCCGAAACGTCCTGATGCAATCTGCTTGGTCTTGCTGCTGAGGCTTACACCATCTACCTCTGAGTGATAGCGAGCGTTATCCTCACCACCCTCACCGGTATTTGAGCGTGCACCCAGTTTGTTCATGGCGAGTGCCAAAGCTTCGTGAGCCTCGATACTCAGAGCACCAAAGCTCATGGCACCTGTTACGAAGTGCTTCACGATGCTCTCAACAGACTCCACCTCGTCGATAGGTGTTGGCTTGGCAGCCTTCTTGAAACGGAAGAAGTCGCGGATGAATATTGGTGATTCCTTCTCATCGACAATCTTAGCCCAAGCCTTGAACTTCTCGTAGTTGCCCTGACGGGTTGCCAGCTGCAACTTGGCGATGGTCTCAGGGTTCCAAGCGTGCTTGATACCATGCTTGCGCCAAGCAAACTGACCTTGGTTCTGTAGCATAGTCTGCTCCTTAGCCTGCTCATGCAGTCGGATGGCATCCCTCGCAATCTCCTTCAGGCCTACACCACCTATGGTGCTCACCTCTGTGCCGAAATATCTTCTCAGCAGGTCTTCGCTCAGTCCGATGCTCTCGAAAATCTTAGCACCACGATAGCTGCGGATAGTCGAGATACCCATCTTACTCATAATCTTTTTTAATCCTTTATCCACAGCCTTTATATAATTCTTCTCAGCTGTAGCGTATTCCTCCTGAATCTTGTGCTTCTTAACAAGGTCATCGAGAATAGCAAATGTCATATATGGGCAAAGTGCACTGGCACCATAACCCAACAGCAATGCAGCGTGCATCACCTCGCGAATCTCACCGCTCTCAACTATCAAGGCGGTCTGTACGCGCTTGCCCACGCTAATCAGATAGTGATGAACAGCACTTACTGCCAGAAGACTTGGAATCGCAGCATGCGTCTCGTCGATGTCGCGGTCGCTCAGGATGATGTAGTTCACACCCTCGTCAACGCTGGCCTCGGCCTGATGACAGAGGTCGTCCAATGCCTGGCGCAAGCCCTCTTCGCCCTTACTCATTTCGAAAAGGATAGGCAGTTTCTTGGTGTTGAATCCCTTATAGCGGATGTTGCAAAGTATATCAAGTTGTGTGTTGGTCAATACGGGCTGTGGCAGACGAACCATCTTACAGTTCGATGCATCGGGCGTCAGGATGTTGGTTCCTACGGCACCGATGTACTCCGTCAGACTCATCACCAGTTCCTCACGAATGGGGTCGATAGCAGGATTGGTGACCTGTGCAAACTGCTGACGGAAATAGTTGAACAACACCTGTGGACGGTCTGAGATGACTGCCAGCGGTGTATCGTTACCCATCGCAGCTACGGGCTCCTGACCGGCTGTCGCCATCGGCACAATGGTCTTGTCGATATCCTCCTGACCGAAGCCAAAGGTCACCAGTTTCTGCTCGAAGTTGCTTACCGAGTTGTCAACCTTGCGACCACTCTTCAACTTCTCCAACTGCACGCGGTTCTCGTTCAGCCATTCGCGGTAGGGATGCGCCTTGGCCAACTGCTCCTTGATCTCACCGTCGTAGTAAATCTTGCCCTCCTGCGTGTCAATCAGCAGAATCTTTCCTGGCTGCAGACGACCTTTCGACACCACGTCGCCAGGCTCAAAGTCCATCACGCCAACCTCGCTGGCTACAACCATCATACCCTGCTTGGTAATGGTGTAGCGACTGGGGCGCAATCCGTTTCTATCCAGCATACCGCCTGCGTAGCGACCATCGCTGAACAGCATCGCGGCAGGTCCGTCCCATGGCTCCATCAGGATTGAGTGATACTCGTAGAACGCCTTCAGGTCTTCAGAAATCGGGTTCTTGTCGTTAAAGCTCTCAGGTACCAAGATAGCCATCGCCTGTGGCAGACTCAGTCCGCTCAGCATCAGGAACTCGAATACATTATCGAGTGAGGCTGAGTCGCTCATACCCTCCTGTACTATTGGGCGCAGGTCCTTTATGTCACCTAAAGCCTCGCTGCTCAGCACGCTCTCGCGAGCCTTCATCCAACCGCGGTTACCACGAATGGTATTAATCTCGCCATTGTGGGCTAACAAGCGGAAGGGCTGGGCTAGTTTCCATTTTGGGAATGTGTTGGTTGAGAATCTTGAATGTACCAGCGCCAGTCCGCTTGTAAAATAGTCGTTCGAAAGATCAGGGAAATAGCGACGCAGCTGTCCGCTGGTCAGCATACCCTTATAGATGATATTTTTGTTAGACAACGAGCAAATATAAAAGTCCTCGTTGTCTATGCGGTTCTCAATTCTTTTGCGTACCTTATATAATATACGCTCGAACACGGGCACCTGCTCGTCGGCGATGCCTGTTACAAAAATCTGCTTGATGTCGGGCTCAACTTCGCGAGCAGCCGCACCAAGTACCTCAGGGTTAGTAGGCACAGCGCGCAGATGCATCAGTTGCAGTCCCTCGCGCTCAATCTCTTCTATCATAATAGACAGAATCTCTTGCTGTGCCTGGACATCCTTCGGCAGGAATACCAATCCCGTACCATACTTACCTTTCTCGGGCACGGGGATGCCCTGCAACAGGATAAACTCGTGCGGAATCTGCACCATGATACCGGCTCCGTCGCCCGTTTTATCGCGCGTCTCAGCACCGCGATGCTCCATGTTTTCCAACACTCTCAGCGCATTATCCACCAGTTCGTGACTCTTGCCGCCGTGGATGTTCACAACCATTCCCACGCCGCAAGCATCATGCTCGTACTGGCTCTGGTAAAGCCCTTGCTGCGAATATGCTTCTTTTTGCAATCTTTGACTTCGTCCAATACCTCCTCGCTCGGCATAGCTCAAGTGAACTTGGCTTTGCTCTCGCTCGTTCGTCATTTCTAATGTTTGAAGTTTACGTTTTGTCATATTATCCTTACTTTTGCTTTCTCTTTGTTCGTTATTGGCTGCAAAGGTAAATCAAAATGTTTGGATACGCAAGAATAATCTTACATTTTTATTATCTATTTTTGTGATAACTATCACTTTGTAACAAATTGTAGTGATTTTGGAGCATATTGTTAGCAAAATGACAAGTTGTAACTATCAAGCCTTTACAATATGATATTTGTGTGCGTTTTTAACAATCAAAACGAAAGCAAATTCTTTGTATAATCACTAAAACGTAATACCTTTGCACATTGAAATGGAAAAGTGTATCATATGTAATATATAAATAGGTAAGAAGGTATGAAGATTAAGAAGCGTTGGATAATCCTGATGACGGCGATGACGTTGATAGCCGTAGCGGGGCTTGGCGTAGGGGAGCCTACGTTTGAATGTGACTGGTCGGTAATCTCCGCGGCTGATGTGGCCTGGCTGATTACCGCCACTATTTTTGTGCTGATGATGACGCCCGGACTGTCGTTCTTCTATGGCGGCATGGTGGGGGCGAAGAACGTGATATCGACGATGTTGCAGTCGTTTATCGCCATGGGACTGATCTCGGTGCTGTGGGTGGTGATTGGCTTCTCGCTGTGCTTTGGCGACGACATCGACGTGTTCCCCACGCACGGCACTGGCGGTATCTTCGGCACGGTGCTGACGGGTATCTTTATCCAGGAAGGACTCATCGCCGGTACGTGGGACGTTTTTGTGGTGTTCCTCTATCATCTGCTGGCCATCGTCATCGTGTTTGTCTATACCTTTGCCATGAGTTGGGCAGGCTACAAACTCATCGATAGCCTCATCCCCATGCGAGTGTCAGAATACAGCGAAAAGGTAGGATTGGACTTCTCGCAGCACGACGAGCACTACGGACTGGCGCACATCGGAGAGCGCGAGTTGGCGGAGTATGAAGAACATATACGCGAGAAGGAGAAGCATTGAAGTCCTGACTTTCGGTTTAATATATATAAAAAGGTCGCGGCAATCGCACGTTTATTCAAAAAAATTGCTAACTTTGCACCATCATTTCAAAACAGCGTGAATATGGATTTGACAATTTCAATGAACACGGTGCTGAACTTCCTTCACTCCATGGCGCTTTCGACGAGCAACAAGCAGTGGCTCGCCGACCACCTCTATGAGGAAGTAAAGGCAGAGAAAAAAGCGGCAGCAACGACCAATAACGGCTGGCCGAAAATCCGTCGTGAGGATATGCGTATTTCTCCTGAAGTGATGAAGCTCGTCGAGGATATTGAGCCTCTGCCAGATGACTTCGACTACGACAAGGCTCGTCTGGACTATCTACTTAAAAAGCACGGATGATGAAGAAAGTATTTCTCGACACTAACATCCTCATTGACTATCTCGCCCGTCGCGGCCAGTTCTTCGAGCCTGCCGCACAGATAGTGCAGCTGGGACAGCAACATGAATTCGACCTGCTTGTATCTGCCATGTCGTTTGCCACGGCAAGTTTCATATTGGAGGCACATCACAAGTTGTCGAATGAGACCATCGTCCGCAAGTTCGCCGAGTTCGTCAAGATGTGCAACGTCACGCCAGTTGATTCTTTTATCGTTGACGAAGCCATTGCATCCCGTTTCTCCGACTTCGAGGATGCCATGCAATATTATTCCGCCATCCGCGAAAGTGCCGATGCCATCATCACGCGCAATAGCAGCGATTTCAGCGCCGCAGAGATTGAGGTCTATGAACCGCAACAGTTCCTTGATATGCTTTCAAAAGAATAATCAAAATGAGGATGCTTTGCAGAGATTGCCGGCCTGACGGCAGATGAAATCGAAGCCTTTAATATATAATAATGTATAGGGCGAAAAGGAGAAACTGCCTGATTGCTATACGAAAGTTGCCTAATCTCGCTGTAAGATTAGGCAACTTTCGGTTTGAAGAGGAATACCAAGTGGGAGAATGTCAATATGCATTTCGAGAAGTTCACCAAGGGGAAGTGCCGCTTCGACGAGATCAATGTCGACCTCTGCAACAAGTTCCGTGAGTATCTGCTGACCGCCCACCAGCTGAAGCATACAAAGCTGACACTGCACATCAATAGTGCAGCGGGCTATTGGTCAACTTCCCGTGCCGTCCTCCATACAGCTTACCGCGAGCACATTTGAGCATCCCCGTCAAACGGGGAAGCGGCGTAAGCCAAAGGGGCGGCTTATTTATATAATAATGTATAGGGCGAACACGAGATAATGCCTGATTGCTATACGAAAGTTGCCTAATCTTACTGCGAGATTAGGCAACTTTCGATTTGAAGGCCAACATATGTAGCATACCAGCGTGATATTGCATCACCGCCCCCGGACTTTCTCCATCGCGAGAGAGTCCGGGCTTCATTTTTTTGTATGGGGTTGAAAGCAGAACACGGGGATGGAGGCGGCGATGCCTCAAAGTGACAATGTGTAAGGCGAAGGGACTTGCAATGGCTTGTCTGCTTACACTTTGTAAATAAAATGGTGGACGGAGGCGCAAACTGTCAGTTTGGCTGAAAAAGTTGATGAAAAGGCGGGGTGTGGATGTGTCGGACTACGGGAAAGGTGTTACCTTTGTAGTCCGTAATACATTTGTTTTATGGATACGAAATACATTTTTGTTACTGGCGGCGTGGTTTCCTCATTAGGAAAAGGCATCATCTCTGCGAGCATCGGCAAATTGCTGCAGGCACGCGGCTACAAAGTGACTATTCAGAAATTCGACCCGTATATCAACATAGACCCAGGAACGCTGAACCCCTACGAGCACGGCGAGTGCTACGTGACAGAGGACGGTTTTGAGACCGACCTTGACCTGGGGCATTATGAAAGATTTACTGGTATCCATACCACGCGCAACAATTCTATCACAACGGGACGCATATACAAAACTGTGATAGATCGTGAGCGTCATGGCGACTATCTGGGCAAGACGATTCAGGTGGTGCCGCATATTACGGATGAGATTAAGAGAAGGATGCTCCGTGAAGGCTTGGACGAAGGGCTGGACTTCGTGATCACAGAAGTCGGTGGCACCATCGGCGACATAGAAAGTGCACCGTTTATGGAGGCCATCCGACAGTTACGATGGCAACTGGGGCGGGATGCAGTATGTGTACATCTTACATACGTTCCTTATCTTAAAGCTGCTGACGAGCTAAAGACGAAACCAACGCAACACTCGGTAAAAGAACTTCAAGGCATGGGTATTCAACCCGACATTCTGGTTCTTAGAACAGAACGCCACCTCGACGACTCTATGCGCCTGAAGGTGGCGTC
>JAFPEE010000083.1 GCA_017389705.1 Prevotella sp. | reverse complement strand
GAACCCGTACGGCAGTTTAGCAAACTGCTGGTTTCAGCCACTCACCCATCCTTCCAAAAGGACCCTGGAGTCAGAAACCGTGGGGTTATCTCCTTGATTGCGGGTGCAAAGGTAATGCTTTTATTTGAACCCTGCAAATTTTTCAGCGACTTTTTTCACTTTTTCTTTATTTTTCTTCTCTCATAGAGCGGAATACGGGACTCGAACCCGCGACCCTCGGCTTGGGAAGCCAATGCTCTACCAACTGAGCTAATTCCGCAAAGAGAAATATCTGCATTAGAAAAACAAAAGAGCCAGAACTTGGAAATCTGACTCTTTTTTGTAAAGTGAGCCGATAGCCGGACTCGAACCGGCGACCCACGCATTACGAATGCGTTGCTCTACCAACTGAGCCATATCGGCAGCCTTTCAATGTTTCGCATTTGCGCTTTGCACCTTTAGGTCAAAGATCACTTTGCTCGAAAGCGAGTGCAAAGGTAATACATTTTTCTGTAACGGCCAAATCTTTTTGCATCAAAGTTTATCTTTGAGGTATTTTCCCGTGAGGCTATGTTCACTTGCTGCAATTTCCTCTGGTGTACCGCATACAACAAGCTCTCCACCGCGATCACCACCATCGGGGCCAAGGTCAATGACATGATCGGCACATTTGATAATCTCCATGTTATGTTCTATGATAAGTATGGAGTGTCCTCTCTCAATGAGTGCGTTGAAAGAATGGAGTAGTCGTTCAATATCATGGAAGTGTAAACCTGTCGTAGGCTCATCGAAAATGAATAGGGTAGGGTCTTGCTTTTCTTGTCCAATGAAATAAGCCAGCTTGACGCGCTGGTTCTCACCACCGGAGAGTGTTGATGAGTTCTGTCCTAGTTTGATATAGCCAAGACCTACATCTTCTAAAGTCTTCAGACGACTAACAATGGTTTTCTGCTTATGCTCACCAAAGAAATGGATAGCTTCTGAGATAGTCATGTTTAATACGTCATCAATGTTCTTTCCTTCATAGCGGACGTCTAAGATGTCGTGCTTGAAACGATGACCGTGACAGGCTTCACACTCTAACACCAAATCTGCCATGAACTGCATTTCTACCGTAATAACACCAGCACCCTTACACTCATCGCATCGTCCTCCATCGGCATTAAACGAAAAATATTGTGACGTAAAGTTCATCTGCTTGGCTAATGGTTGTTCAGCAAAGAGGTCACGGATGGCATCATAGGCCTTAACATATGTGGCAGGATTAGAACGGGTAGACTTACCAATGGGATTCTGATCTACAAATTCCACGTGTTTGATAGCTTCGTAATCACCTGCCAATCCCATATATTCACCTGGTGCATCGAATACTTCTCCCAAGTGTCGCTTCATGGCAGGGTAGAGAATACCCTTGATAAGCGAAGACTTACCACTACCGGAAACTCCCGTTACGACAGTCATCACATTAAGCGGTATGTCAACATCTATGCCTTTCAGGTTATTCATACGAGGCCCCTTGACGGTAATCTTCTGATTCCATGGCCTTCGACTGCTAGGCACTGCGATATGATCCGTATGGGTCAGATAGCGTACTGTATGACTTTGAGGATATTTCTTTAAAGCCTGTTTGTTGACGTCGTTGGCATTCCCTTCGAATACGATTTCTCCCCCAAGGCGGCCGGCATCAGGTCCTACGTCAATCAGATAGTCGGCTGCACGCATGATCTCCTCATCATGCTCTACGATGATGACTGTATTGCCAAGGTTTCGTAGGTCTTTCAACACCTTGATGAGTCGGTCTGTGTCGCGAGAATGAAGGCCTATGCTGGGCTCATCCAATATATAAAGGCTTCCTACCAATGACGAACCTAATGACGTGGTAAGATTGATACGCTGACTCTCGCCACCGCTCAGAGAGTTTGACATACGATTAAGTGTCAGATAGCCTAAGCCAACATCTAACAGGAATTGCAAGCGTGAGTAAATCTCAGTCAGTAAACGACGACCAATCTGCTGTTCCTGTTCTGTCAGATCTAAGGAGTCAAACCATTGCTTTAGCCTGATGACTGGTATCTGTACCAAATCAGAGATACTACGCCCACCAATCTTCACATAGTCAGCTTCTGGCTTCAGACGGGAACCATGACATTTGGAACATGTCGTCTTGCCACGATAACGTGACATCATCACACGATACTGAATCTTATATTGGTTTTCCTTCACCATTTGAAAGAAAGCATCTATTGAAACCTGCTCATGAATGTCTTTATTTTGTTCAGAAGGTAAACCATGCCACAGCTGGTCCTTCTGTTTTTGTGTAAGGTTATAGTATGGCTCAAAAATGGGAAAGTCATCTTTCGCTGCCCTACGACAGAACTCTTCTTTCCAAATTTTCATCTTCTCACCATGCCAGCAAACTACACAACCATCGTAAACCGATAGTGTAGAGTTGGGAATAACCAGATGCTCGTCAATGCCAATAATCTTACCGAAGCCTTGGCATTCAGGGCAGGCACCAACTGGCGAGTTGAATGAGAAAAGCTGGTCTCTGGGTTCCTCGAAGGTCATACCGTCAGCCTCAAAACGCATGGAGAAATCATATGTAATTCCTGATGGGTAAACCATGAGGCGCAATTCTCCATCGCCTTCATAGAATGCCGTTTCAGCAGAATCTATCAGACGTGAGATGGCATCCTTGGCATCGTCAACAGCCAGACGGTCAATAACCAGATAGAGTTGAGGTGTAAGTGATGATGGTTGGGCATCTTTATGCTCCTCCAACCAATCGTCAATCCTCACGATGTTGCCACTGACAGCCATACGGGCATAGCCATTCTGAACGTACATCTGCAATTGTTTCTCTATGGTACGTCCCTCCACAGGCTTGATGGGTGACATGACTATAAACTTGGTACCTTTCTGATATTGTTTCATACACTCAACAATATCCTCCGTGGAGTGTTTCTTGACCTCTTGACCGCTAATGGGTGAGTAGGTTCTGCCAATACGGGCAAAAAGCAAACGCAGGTATTCGTAGATCTCTGTTGTAGTTCCAACCGTGCTTCGTGGGTTGCGTGAAATAACCTTCTGCTCGATGGCTATTGCTGGTGGAATACCTTTGATAAAGTCACATTCAGGCTTGTTCATGCGCCCTAGAAATTGACGGGCATAGCTGGACAGACTCTCTACATAGCGGCGCTGTCCTTCGGCATATAGTGTGTCAAAAGCCAATGACGACTTGCCGCTGCCCGATACACCAGCCACTACTACCAGTTGGTTACGTGGTATCTTGACGTTGACATTCTTCAGATTATTGACCCTTGCTCCTTTTATTTCGATGTAGTCACTCATTCGCGTACCTTATTATATTATAGCTGGCAAAGTTACACAAAAAAAGTGAGCCAACCAAACGGTCGGCCCACTTTTCTTTTTATACCTAATGATTAGAGGATAGTCTTGACAGCTTCCAGCATGCCCTTCTCCTGAATCAGGTCGAGGAACTGCTTAACCATCTGGTTCAAGCCCTTCACCTTATTCAGGTCCTCCTGCCAGATGAACTCAGCACCCAGCACACCGTCAGTAACCTTTTGAGTATCGCCAGTTGCCCAAAGGTCCTTCAGCAGATCCATGATCTTCTGGTCGTCGTTGGGAACAATCTCAGCACCGTCTGCACGCTTGCCACCCTTGTAGTAGGTAATGATTGCTGCCAAACCGAATACCAGTCCCTTAGGCAGCTCGCCCTTACGCTCCAGATAGGTCTTCACGCCGGGCAGGTCACGAGCCTGGAACTTGGGGAATGAGTTCAGCATGATGCTGGTTACCTGATGGTCTACGAATGGATTGTCGAAGCGCTCCAGTACGTCGGCAGCAAACTTCTGCAGTTCGTCCATTGGCAGGTCAAGCGTCTGCATCAGCTCGTCGAACTGAACCTTATGGATGTACTTAGAGATAACCTCATGGTTACAAGCATCACGAACGATGTTAACACCACTCAAATATGCAACAGGGCTTAGCACAGTGTGAGGACCATTCAGCAGTGTAACCTTACGCTTGTGGTAGGGCTCTTCTGAAGGAACAAACAGCACGTGCAGACCAGCTTTGTCTGCGGGGAACTCCTTGGCAACTTCCTTTGGAGCCTCGATAACCCACAGGTGGAAGTTTTCTGCCTGAACAACGAGGTTGTCGCGATAGCCAATCTTCTCCTGAATCTGAGCAATCTCCTTGCGGGGGAAGCCAGGAACGATACGGTCTACCAATGTTGCGTAAACACCGCAGCTCTCGTCGAACCACTTCTTGAAACCAGCAGGCAGCTGCCACAGTTCAATATACTTGTTGATACAATCCTTCAGTACGTGACCATTCAGGAAGATAAGCTCACAGGGGAAGATAATCAATCCCTTCGTAGGATCACCATTGAAGGTCTGATAGCGGCGATAAAGCAGCTGTACCAACTTACCAGGATAAGAACTAGCGGGCTTGTCCTCCAGCTTGCAGGCGGGATCGAAAGCAATACCAGCCTCAGTAGTGTTAGAGATTACGAAACGAATCTCGGGCTGGTCAGCCAGTGCCATGAATGCATCATTCTGAGAGTAGGGGTTCAGTGCGCGGCTGATGACATCAATACGCTCCAGTGTGTTCACGGGCTTACCGTTCTCACGACCTTGGAGATTAACATGATACAGACAATCCTGACCGTTCAGCCATTCAGCCATACCCTTGTCGATAGGCTGTACGACAACAACACTACCGTTGAAGTTGGTCTTCTGGTCCATGTTCCAGATAATCCAATCAACGAACGCACGGAGGAAGTTACCCTCACCGAACTGAATCACCTTTTCAGGCATCACGCTCTTAGGAGCGAAATTTTTGTTTAACGGTTTCATAATACTGTTATATTTTATAAATAGTTTGTTTTATATTGTCTGCAAAGTTACTGAATATTTTCGGAATACGTATCAATTTTACGTTATTTAAGACGTTAACGTTTGCGAATTTCTTCTATTGCTGCATCAGATAAACCTTAAAGTCGGCGAATTCCTTGGTCATCTCCACACTCTGCTTCTCGCCTTCCATAAAAGCTTTCAGACGAGCAGGTATCTCGATGTCGATTCCCAAGATGTCATCAACCTTCTCCTTGAACTTCGCTGGGTGAGCGGTTTCGCAGAATACGCCAACCTCACCAGGCTTCAAACCATCCTTTAGAGCTTGATAACCGCAAGCACCGTGAGGATCAAGTACATAGCCCGTTTTGTTGTAGCATTGGCGCATGGTTTCTGCAATATGATAGTCACTATAAGTGGATCCGCTGATTAGGTTGGTGATTCGGTGATGGGTTGCTTCAGGCGTGAATTGGTTGTTCTGACTGTACAGATTGATGATACGAGCAAAGTTCGACGGATCACCAACGTCCATCGCATTGGCCAATGTCTGGATGCTTGACTTTGGCTCATAGCGTCCAGTCTGCAGGTACTGGTAGAACACATCGTTGGCATTGTTGGCAGCAATAAAGCGTTTGATAGGCAGTCCCATCTCGTGACCGAAGAGCGCTGAGCAGATGTTACCGAAGTTGCCGCTGGGCACGCACATCACCAGCTCGTCAGCCTTTTTGAGTGCTTTCATCCTAGCAAAAGCGTTAAAGTAGTAGAAGGCTTGTGGCAGGAAACGAGCAACATTGATGGAATTGGCAGATGTAAGTTTCATGTGCTTGTTCAGCTCTTTGTCCATGAATGCAGACTTCACCAATGCCTGACAGTCGTCGAACACGCCGTCTACTTCAATAGCAGTTATATTCTTACCCAACGTCGTGAACTGGCATTCCTGAATGGGGCTAACCTTTCCTTTTGGATAGAGTACATAGACATGTATGCCTTCTACGCCAAGGAAACCGTTGGCGACTGCTGAGCCTGTATCGCCACTCGTTGCTACCAGCACGTTAACAGTACCGTTAGAGCGAGCTTTACTACTACCTCTTTTGATGAAGTACTGCAACAGTCTGGCCATAAAACGTGCACCGACATCCTTAAAGGCCAGCGTCGGACCATGAAAAAGTTCCAGCGCATATATATTCTTCTCAACCTTCACCACAGGGCAGTCGAAACTTAGCGTATCGTATACAATATCTTGCAAGGCATCGCCATCCACATCATCGCCAAAGAAGTTACTGGCAACGTTGTAGGCTATGTCTTGGAACTTCATCGTCTGTATATCGTCAAAGAACTGCTTGGGTAGCTTATAGATTTCTTTAGGCATGTACAGACCTCTATCTTCGGCCAATCCTTTTACTACCGCCTTCTCCAGGTCGGCAATGGGCGCTTGCCCATTCGTGCTGTAATATTTCATACGCTATTCTATTTTCATGAGTTCATTCATAAATTCATTCAGTCGCAGCAAACCGTATGCACCATTGACACATGACTCCTCGTCGTATTGCTGAACATCATCGGGAGTAATACCTCGATACCAGATGATGAAAGGTACAGGCTCGTTCACATGAATACGCAGTTCTACTGGGGTGGGGTGGTCTGGCAGGATGGCCATACAGACGGGTTCGTCCATCTGATGTATAACTTCAAGAATTGGCTTGATGAGTCGCTTGTCGAGATAGTCAATGGCTTTTAGCTTCAGATCAATGTCACCATCATGTCCAGCTTCATCGGTAGCTTCTACATGGACAAATACGAAATCGTCCTGCTTCAAAGCGTCAATGCCAGCCTGTGCCTTGCCTTCATAATTGGTATTGGCTAAGCCTGTCGCACCAGGAACCTTAATGATGCGCAGTCCTGCATAGCGGCCAATGCCTTGTATCAAGTCAACAGCAGAGATGACAGCACCGCTCTTTATCTGAGGATACTGTTGCATCAGCGTCTGCATAGAAGGACGATAGCCACCGCTCCAGGGCCAGATGCTGTTTGCCTGGCGTTCACCTTTGGCGGCTTTCTCCAGATTGTAAGGATGCTGAGCCAACAAATCTTGCGATTTCAGTATCAATTCATTGATAAGGTCAGCCGTTTCTTGTGCTGTCATACGACCGTCCTCTAATGGGGCATTTTCTTCTGCCTTGACCAGCAGTGGACGCCACTCCTCATTCGGATGATCGTGGGGTGGGTTGCAAACGATATGCTTCGATCCACCCTTGATAACCAACAAATGACGGTATTGGATGCCGGTGATGAACTTCACGCGATCATTGGCCAAATGCTGGTTCAGGTATTGTATGAGCACATCTGCATCTGCAGTTTCCAGGTTTCCACCGTTGTGGGTGATAATCTTACCGTCAGCCAGCGTAATAATGTTACAACGAATGGTCATATCGTCGTCAGCCATGTCGTAACCGATTGATGCAGCCTCCAGAGGACCACGGCCTTCGTATACCTTATTTAAGTCATATCCCAAGATAGATGTATTAGCCACCTCTGAGCCAGGAGGAAAACCTTCAGGGACAGTAATCAGTCGGCCCGTTCGTCCTTCACGAGCCAACTGATTCATGTATTCAGGGCGAGCATATTGCAGCAAGGTTCTGTTACCAAGGCTTGCAACCTGGTGATCAGCCATACCGTCGCCCAATATAATAATGTGTTTCATTAGATGTTCGCTATTGACATGATGTTAGCAAACACACCTGCAGCAGTCACGGCAGCACCAGCACCATATCCCTGAATCAACATAGGATACTCCTTATAACGCTCGGTGGTCAGCAATACGATATTGTTCGAACCCTCCAGCGGATAGAAAGGATGGTCTGAAGGTACTTCCTTTAGTGCTACGCTGGTCTTGAAGGAAGACTGGTCATCACCATCGACCTCCATCGTAGCTACGAAGCGCCAACGTTTGCCTTCTTCCTCAAGCACCTTGCGACGAGCCTCGAAGTCAGCATCCAAGTCGGGGAGACGCTTCCAGAAGTCATCAAGACTTCCCTCGAAGTAGTCGTTAGGCACAAAGAGATGCTTCTCCACATCTTCCTGCTCTACCTTGTAGCCAGCCTCACGGGTCAGGATGACCAGTTTGCGAATTACGTCAGTTCCAGAAAGGTCGATACGTGGATCGGGCTCGCTGTAACGTTGTTCCTTAGCTCGTCGTACAGTCTCAGAGAAGGGCACGTCTGCGGCAATTTCGTTGAAGATGAAGTTGAGCGTTCCTGAGAGGATAGCTTCAATCTTGAGTATCTTATCACCTGAGTTGCAAAGGTCGTTGATGGTACCGATGATGGGCAGTCCGGCACCTACGTTGGTCTCATAACGGAACCATACGCCACGGTCACGAGCCGTCTGCTTCAGTTTCAAGTAGCTGTCGTAGTCACTTGATGCAGCAATTTTGTTGGCAGCAACTACTGATATGTTATGCTCCAAGAATGTCTGGTAGAGTGAAGCAATTTGCTTGCTTGCTGTACAGTCGACGAATACCGAGTTGAAGATGTTCATCTTCACAATCTCGTCACGCATATGGTCAGTATTGGCGGCAAAGCCTGCACGCAGAATCTTCTCGTAATTGTCCAGATCGATGCCGTCGCGGTCCAACACGAAGTTGTCAACGTCAGAGATACCTACCACGTTCAGTTTCAAGCGTCTCGACTGCATGAGGAATTGCTGTTGGGTGCGAATCTGCTCTAGTAACATGCCTCCAACAGTACCGATACCGCAGATGAAGATGTTCAGTACTTTGTATTCTGACAGGAAGAACGAGTCGTGAAGCACGTTCAGCGACTTACGCAGGAACTTGCCGTCTACTACGAATGAGATATTTGTCTCTGAGGCACCCTGAGCACAGGCAATAACGCTGATACCAGAGCGTCCTAACGTGCCAAACAGCTTACCAGCTATACCAGGAGTCTGCTTCATGTTCTCACCTACGATAGCAATGGTGGCCAAGCCACTCTCTACCTGCATGGGGAACATGGCACCCGTCTCAATCTCCTTGGCAAACTCGGCATTCAGAACTTCTGCTGCAGCCTCAGCATCTTCGTCGCGAACACCAATAGAGGTTGAGTTCTCGGATGATGCCTGTGACACCATGAAAACGGAAATACCCTTGTTGGCTAGTGTAGTGAAGATACGACGGTTGACACCAATGACACCTACCATTGAAAGACCTGTTACTGTAATCAGCGTGGTGCCTTTGATGCTTGAGATGCCCTTGATGGGCTTCTGGTCGTTCTCAATATGGTCTTTGATGAGGGTTCCCGGATGTTCAGGGTTGAAGGTGTTCTTCACCTTGATGGGGATATTCTTCACACAGACGGGGTATATGGTCGGAGGATAGATGACCTTGGCGCCGAAGTTACACAGCTCCATGGCCTCTACATAAGAGAGCTCATTGATGGTGTAGGCCGACTTGATTACCTTCGGGTCGGCTGTCATGAATCCGTCTACATCGGTCCATATCTCCAGTACCTCTGCATCCAGAGCAGCTGCAATGATAGCTGCTGTGTAGTCACTTCCGCCACGTCCCAGGTTGGTGGTCTCGTGGCTGTCGCGGTCACGGGCAATGAAGCCGGGAACAACAGCAACGGTACGGTTGGCAGCGGCATTACCGCAGCAGACAGGAGTGAATGCTTCTTTCACCAGTTTTGTAGTCAGCTCAGCGTCCAGGGTATGATGGCCGTTCTTCTTCTCGGTGCGGATGAAGTCACGGCTGTTCATACGCAAACCGTTCTTGACCAGAGCTGCCACAATGTTCGATGACAGGCGCTCGCCATAGCTGACGATGGCATCCTGTGTCTTGCCGCTCAGGTCATGAATCAGGAAGACACCATAATAGATGCTCTTCAACTGGTCGAACAGCAAGTCTACTCGTTTAAATAAGTCTTCTCGTTTTTTGGGGTCGGTGATAATCGTGTCTATCATCTGGTGGTGACGTTCCACAATGTTGTCGAACTCATCCCGATAGCGTTTATCACCCTTGAGAGCCATCTCAGACGTGGCAATCAGTTTGTCGGTGATGCCGTCCAGTGCGCTAACTACTACTACGACAGGTTGCGTCCGAGCCTCTGTCTCCACGATTTTCTTCAAGCTAAGAATGCTTTTTGCGGAACCTACGGACGTTCCGCCGAATTTCATTACTTTCATATTTCTATGCAATTTATCTTTCCGAAGGTACCCTTCAACAACGGGGCTTCATCCAACGGCGCTGCAAAGATACTATAAAAAAATGGACTAACCAAATAGTCAGTCCACTTTTTTTATGTGTAGAGGAATCGTTTGATGCTTCGTTTCGGCGTCTTCTCAAACTCGTCCTTGCGTATTTCTATTTCGGCTATCTTCTCATAGGCAGGCAACTGCTCGTTTAGCTGGTTGCGGTTCTGCTCCATGATGTTCTCAATGTCCTTCTGGGTGAAACGCATGTTCTTGGCCTCGTCGTAGTCTGGATAAACCAGACCAACAAGCTTTGTGTCGCGCTGAACGACAATACTCTCTACCACTAGGGCCATGGAGTTCAGCTTGTCCTCAATCTCCTCGGGATAGATGTTCTGTCCGTTGGGACCTAGCAGCATGTTTTTCGAACGTCCATTGATGAAGACATTGCCGTCGTAGTCCATTGTTCCCAGATCACCGGTATGGTACCAACCGTCCTGGTCGATAGTCTCACGGGTAGCCTCCTCGTTTTTGTAGTAGCCCAGCATTACGTTGGGACCCTTGGCCAGAATCTCACCAGGAACCTCTGCGGGATTGCTGGAATTGATTTTCACCTTCATGTGGAAGGCCTCCTGTCCACAAGAGCCCTGCACGAAGGTGTGCCAGTCGCGATAACAGATGATAGGGGCACACTCTGTAGCTCCATAACCTACGGTGTAGGGGAATCCTATCTTCTTCAGGAAAGCCTCTACTTCTTGGTTAAAGGCTGCACCACCGATAATGACTTCATAAATTTCTCCACCGAAGGCTTTGACAACCTCCTGGCATATCATCTCGCGTACTTTCTTTGAGATGACAGGCATGGCCAGCAACAGGCGCATGCGGTTGTTCTGTATCTTCGGGAATACCTTCTTGCGTACAATCTTCTCGATTACCAGCGGTACGGCAATAATAATCTTCGGTTTTACTTCGGCAAATGCCTGTGCAATGATGGCAGGGGAGGGTACGCGATTAAGGTAATAGGTGTGACAACCATGCATGAATTCGAAGATGAACTCGAAAGCCATGCCATACATGTGGGCCATGGGCAGGATGCTGATGACGCGGTCGCCTGTATTAATGGTTTTGCCTAACACGTGCTCAGCAAAGTCGTAGTTAGACCACAGAGCACGATAGGGAATCATCACACCTTTTGAGAAGCCTGTCGTTCCAGAGGTGTAGTTGATAACTGCCAGTTCGTCGCCGTTCTCTTCGTGATAATACTTGATGTGTTCCTTGCGGAAGTATTTTGGGAACTTCTTGCCATACAGCTCGTTCAAATGCTCACGGGCATAAGTAAGCTTGTCGGTACGACTAATCATGAGCGAGTAGTCGGGGTTGTTGATGATACCCTCCAGATGGGGCATCTCCAACGGGTCTATCTGCGTAGCCACATGGTCGCCCACAAAAAGCAGCTTGGCATCAGAATGGTTCACTATGTTGTGAATCTGGTCGGCCATGAACTCGTGCAGGATAGGAACAGCCACGGCTCCATAAGTCAGCGTAGCCAGGAAGGCTACGGCCCATTGGCTGCTATTACGTCCACAAAGGGCTATCTTGTCGCCCTTCTCCACACCACTGTTCTCGAACAGTATATGCAGCTTCTCTATCTTACGGGCTACATCGTGAAATTGCAGCGTTGCTCCTTTATAGTCGGTCAACGCGTCCAGATCCCAATGTTCTATGACGCTCCGCTCGATGATTTCGTTAAAGCTCGGGTAGTTTTCCATAATACCTTATTTATATAGATAACGTTTAATACTCTTCTTCGGAGTCTTCTGGAACTCCTTGTCCTGCAGTTCGAAGGCTTGAATCTTGCTGTATACTGGCAGCTGTTCGTTCAGTTCCTGACGGTTCTGCTCCATGATCTGTTCCAGGTCTTCCTGTGTGAAGCCCATGTTCTTGGCCTCGTCCATATCGGGATGTACCAGCGCCACGAGCTTGTCACCACGCTGTACCAGAAGACTCTCGCTGACCATTGCCATGGAGTTCAGCTTGTCCTCAATCTCCTCAGGATAGACATTCTGTCCGTTGGCACCCAGCAACATGTTCTTCAAACGTCCGCGGATGAAGATGTGGCCATCACGCGACATCGTGGCCAGGTCACCCGTATGGTACCAACCGTCAGCATCGAGAGCCTTGCGGGTGGCCTCCTCGTTCTTGTAGTAGCCCAGCATTACGTTGGTGCCTCGGCATATAATCTCGCCTTCGATGTTCTCTGGGTCAGATGAAACGATCTTCACCTCCATACCGTCTACTGGTGTACCACACGACGAGGGCTCGAAGTTATGATAGTCGCTGAACGAAATGAGCGGAGCACACTCTGTTGTGCCATAGCCAACGGTGATGGGGAAGTCGATACTTTTCAAGAACTGTTCTATCTCCTGGTTCAACGGAGCACCACCCACGATGACCTCATAAGCTCGACCGCCAAAGGCAGCATAAACCTCCTGGCAAATACGCTCCTTTACCTTCTTCGACACCACAGGCATCTGCAGTAGCAGGCGTACACGGTTGTTCTGAATCTTGGGGAATACACGTTTGCGAATAATCTTCTCTATGATCAGCGGCACAGCCACTACCACATCGGGCTTGATTTCTTTAAATGCCTCGGCAATAACGGCAGGCGACGGCAGACGTGTCAGGAAGTATAGATGGTAGCCCGACAGAAAGGGGAACAGGAACTCTATGGCCATGCCATACATGTGTGCCATTGGCAGGATGCTCAGCGTTCTTGAGAACTTGGGCATATGGTTGCCCAGATTGTTCTGGCAGAACGAAACGTTGCCCCACAAAGAGCGATAGGGCAGCAACACTCCCTTCGAGAAACCCGTGGTGCCACTCGTGTAGTTAATCATACACAGTTCCTCTGCCTCGTCTTTGTGCCAATGCACATCCTCACGGCGGAATGCGTTGGGATACTTATGCCCGAAAAGCTCGTTCAGACGCTCACGGGCATCCGTCAACTGGTCGTTATGCGACACGTAGAGCGAAAAGTCTGGCAGGTTGAAAATACCCTCCAAACCTGGCATCTCCTTCTCGTCAATCAGGTTCACCACATAGTCGCCGACGAAGAGCAGGCGGCTCTCCGAGTGGTTCACAATGTTATGGATTTGCTCACCATTGAACTCATGCAGGATGGGCACAATCACAGCACCATAGGTCAGCGTGGCCATGAAAGCAACAGCCCAATGAGCTGAGTTACGTCCACAAACAGCCACGCGGTCACCTTTCTTGATGCCTGCAGCCTCCATCATGATATGTAGCTTCTCTATCTTGCGTGCTACGTCGTGATATTGCAGTGTAGCACCTTTGTAGTCAGTCAGCGCGTCGAGCAGCCAGTTGTCCTTAATCGTCCTTTCGACGAGAGAGTTAAAACTTGGTATGTCGTTCATTACTTAATTTGCACAAATTTCAAAATTATGTGCAAAGGTAGCTCGTTTTCTGCACATTTGCAAATTTTTTGTGCAGTATTTTTGCCTTTACCCCAAAAAAGACAATATAACCGACAAAATAGACAATAAATTAAGCCATCTACAGGCACTCTTCAACTTACCTCTCAGCAAACCACAAGTTACATGCCGACAAACCGGTGGTTTGCTACCGACAAACTCCTGCTTACTCGGTATGTAACTATTGTGCATCCTACACCTAAATGAAAGAAGCGGTGCATCCTTGTGGGGTGCACCGCTTTGTTATAGATGGAGTGGGGGATTAGTCCTCCCAGTTCTCCTGAGTCTTGCGAACGTAAGTCTTGTAGCGAATCTGGGCCATCTTCTGAGCCTCGGCGAAGAGTTCCTCAGCCTCGTTGGGATAAGCCTTCTTGACAGAGAGGTAACGAACCTCACCGAGCAGGAAGTCGTGGAAGTTCTCCCAGTTGGGCTCCTTAGAGTCGAGAGAGAATGGGTTCTTGCCTTCCTCAGCGAGTGCTGGGTTGTAACGCCACAGGTGCCAGTAACCGCACTCAACAGCCTTCTTCTCCTCAGCCTGGCTCTTACCCATACCGCCCTTGGCCTTCAG
>JAFPEE010000082.1 GCA_017389705.1 Prevotella sp. | reverse complement strand
AGGGCCTCTTCCTCGTCGACCACAAGCGCACCGACCGCTGGCACCCCCGCATCGCCGTGCAGTACCAGCAGGCCTACGAGCAGCTCGACGAAGACCAGAAGTTCAAATTCAACCATCTCTATAACGACTACTTCTATCGTCGCAACAACCAGTTCTGGTACCAGGAGGCTATGAAGAAGCTGCCCCTCCTCACACAGGCCACACGCATGCTTGTATGTGCCGAGGACCTGGGAATGGTGCCCGACTGCGTGCCCTGGGTGATGAACGACCTGCGCATCCTGTCACTCGAGATACAGACCATGCCCAAAGACCCCGCCATCCGCTTTGGCAAGCTGTCGCACAACCCCTACCGCAGCGTGTGTACCTTCTCTACCCACGACATGCCTACCCTGCGCCAGTGGTGGGACGAGGACATGGAGCAGACACAGGCCTACTACAACGGTCCCCTGCGCCGTGGCGGCGACGCCCCGCACCCCCTGCCAGGATGGCTGGCCAAGGACATCGTAAGCCGCCAGCTTACCTCACCGTCCATGCTCTGCCTGCTGTCGCTGCAAGACTGGCTCAGCATCGACGAGAAGCTACGTCTGCCCGATGCCAACGCCGAGCGCATCAACATCCCGGCAAACCCACGCCACTACTGGCGCTATCGCATGCACCTCACTATTGAGCAACTCCTGCAGGCCGACAACCTGAACTACGAAATCAGCACATTAATCACCCAAAGCGGTAGAAAGTAATGCACAATTCACAATTCACAATGCACAATTAAGATAGAATAGACATGAATTTATTATTTCGAACCTGCACGACCCTATTATGCATTATGCATTGTGCATTATGCATTAACGCAACGGAGGTGAAGTCGCCCAATGGCAACATAGAACTGAAGTTCTCCCTCGACCAGACTGGTCGCCCCGTCTATGCCGTCAGCTATAAGGGACGCGACGTCATCCTGCCCTCACACCTCGGACTCGAGCTGGCCAAGGACAAGCATGCCTCCAAGGGACTCAAGGAGACCGACCTCATGGACGGCTTCACCCTGAAGTCAGAGCAGACATCCACATTCGACGAGACCTGGCAACCCGTGTGGGGTGAGAACCGCGACATCCGCAATCACTACACCGAGTACGTCGCTACGCTGTCGCAGCAGAAGGAACAACGCGAGATAGCCATCCGCTTCCGCGTCTATGACGACGGCATCGGCTTCCGCTACGAGTTCCCGCAGCAGCAGAACCTCAACTACTTCCTCATCAAGGAAGAACGCTCCGAGTTTGCCATGACTGGCGACCATACCGCCTGGTGGCTACCTGGCGACTACGACACCCAGGAACAGGAGACACAGGAGTCGAAGCTCAGCGAGATCCGCCAGCGTTACAAGTCAGCCGTCAACTGGGGCAACTCCTCAGTAGCCGTCTTCTCGCCCACAGGTGTGCAGACCTCCCTGCAGATGAAGTCGCAAGACGGACTCTACATCAACATCCACGAAGCTGCCTGCCTGGACTATGCCACCATGCACCTGGAGCTGGTCGACGCCCAGACCAAGGCCCTCACCAACAAGCTCGAAGGAAACAGCAACACCTACACCCCCCATCCGCAGCCCTCGCCGTGGTCACTGCCCAAGCCCTTCACCTTCGTCAGCCACCTCACGCCTGACGCTACAGGACTCAAGGGAGCCATGCAGACACCCTGTGAGACACCCTGGCGCACCGTCATCGTCTCTGACGATGCCCGCGACATGCTCTCCAGCGACCTCATCCTCAACCTCAACGAGCCCTGCAAGCTGGAGGACACCTCATGGATTCACCCCACCAAGTACTGCGGTGTATGGTGGGAGATGATCGTCGGCAAGTCCACCTGGAACTACACCGACGAGTTCCCCTCCATCAAGCTCGACCAGATAGACTGGCAGAAGGTGAAGCCCAACGGACGCCATGCCGCCAACAACGACAAGGTGAAGCGCTACATCGACTTCGCCGCCAAGAACGGACTGCAGCAGGTGCTTGTCGAGGGATGGAACGTAGGCTGGGAAGACTGGGCCAACATGTGGAAGCGCGACGTCTTCGACTTCCAGACACCCTACCCCGACTTCGACCTCAAGATGCTCAACGACTATGCCCACTCCAAGGGCGTCAAGCTGCTCATGCACCACGAGACGTCGTCCAGCACACAGAACTACGAGCGTCACATCAAGGATGCCTTCCAGCTCATGAACCGCTATGGCTACGACGCCGTGAAGACCGGCTATGTGGGTGATATCATACCCCGAGGCGACCACCACTACTCGCAGTCCATGAACAACCACTACCTCTATGTCGTGAAAGAGGCTGCCAAGCACCACATCATGGTCAATGCCCACGAGGCCACCCGTCCTACGGGTCTCTGCCGCACCTATCCTAACCTCGTAGGCAACGAGAGTGCACGCGGCACCGAGTACGAGGCCTTCGGAGGCTCCCGTCCCGACCATACCTGCATCCTGCCCTTCACACGCCTGCAGGGAGGACCCATGGACTACACCCCAGGCATCTTCGAGACCAAGCTCTCTACCTGGAGCGACAATACCTCATGGGCCCGCATCACCATAGCAGGCTCACTGGCACTCTACCTCACCATGTACTCGCCCCTGCAGATGGCTGCCGACCTGCCTGAGCACTACGAGAAGTACGACGATGCCTTCCAGTTCATCCGCGACGTCGCCTGCGACTGGGACAAGAGCATCTACCTCGAGGCCGAGCCTGCCGACTACATCACCGTAGCCCGCAAGGCCAAGGGCACCGACAACTGGTTCATCGGAGGCAAGTGCGACGAGAACGGACACCAGAGCGTCATCCGCCTCGACTTCCTCGACAAAGGCCGCAAGTACGACTGCACCATCTATGCCGATGGCAAAGATGCCCACTACGATACAAACCCCAAGGCTTACACCATCACCAAGCGTGTCGTCAAGCAAGGCGACGTGCTCAAGCTGAAGGAAGCCCCGGGTGGAGGCTTCGCTGTCTCACTGATAGCGAAATAGCAAAAGAACTAAAGCGAGCAACCAAAGTAGGCTGGCCGTCATGGTCAGCCTACACCTTTTCAATAAGTGCACCATTATTTTTGGCCATTTCGAAAAAACTTCGTAACTTTGCGGGCGACAATACAAGTATCGAAACCCAAAACGTAAAATAGAAACGAAAATATAATGAACAAGAACGAGAAATTTGTCATCACGATCAACCGTGAGTTAGGGAGTGGCGGTCGCACCGTAGGCCGTCTGTTGGCTGAAAAGCTTGGCGTGGAGTTCTACGACAAAGCGCTCATCAAAGGTCTGGAGGAGAAGTACAACCTCACCGTGGAAGAGATTGAGAAGCTGAAGGGCAGTAAGAATAACTGGTGGGCCGACTTTACCCGTGTCGTCAGCGTCGGTCCAGCCATCCTCTCCACCTATTCCCAGCAGCAGAAGAGCTACGGGACGAGCCAGCCAACCACCGCAGAGATGTTCAAGGCGGAGAGCGAGATCCTAAGAGGCATTGCCGATAACGAGTCGTGCGTCGTGGCTGGCCGCAGCGGTTTCTTCGTGTTCCGCAACCATCCCAACCACCTGAGCATCCTCATCCAGGCATCCATGGCGCACCGCGTGGAGCGCGTAGTCCGCAAGCAGGGCATCAGCGAGGAAGAAGCCCGGAAACTCATCGACAAGGTAGACAAGATGCGCGAGAACTACGTGAAGAAGTACACCGCCACCTCACGCTACGACACCCGCAACTACGACCTTGTCTTCACGATGGACCACCTCAGCGAGGATTATGTCGCCAACGTCATTCTGGACTACATCAATCAGCTGTCGTAAGCACCTTTCCCACCCACGTTCTTTGGCGACAACGGTGACAGACAGCTGCAGGTCTGCAGTGCACGGCAGGCCATGACCGTCCAGACTTTGCCCGGCTCAATGACTGTCATTGAGCCGGGCAAAGTCTGGCAGAGGCTGGCTCAAAACCCCCTTCAGGACAGCAAGTAAAAAACATTATGTACATGAAGTCAAGCAAGGCCTCATGGATGATAGGGATATTTCCCTGTTCCCTTGCAGGAAGAACACTCATATTGTCCGTCGGGCGACTTGCCGACACCACGACATACGGGACATTTGCCTTCTTCTTTCAGCTTTTCCTGTTCCTTGGCAGCCTGATTGCTGTTTGTAGCGTCACCAGATGTTACCTTCCCACCCAGTCCTATTTGCGAATCGGTAACGGTAGGGGCAAGCACCTCACCGACCACGGAGCCACACGACGACAGGAAGACTGCGAGCAAGAGTGCCAGCACCCCATTAGCTGAACGTGCCAGCCCCACTCTTAAAAACAGAACCTTCGATTTCATCATATCATTCACTAATCATGATAGGTTCGTCTTCAAATTGTTTCATCCGAGGACTACTCGCTTCACCGCCATCAGTAGGGGAGGTTCCCTGCATGAGACGCACCTTATGCTTTAACTGAACGACTTTTATGCTTGGTTCCAAATAATTCTTCTTGTCCATCACATCGATGTTTAAAGGGTTACTTAATCACGATTTTCTTACCATTCTGTATATAGAGGCCTTTCTGGGGTTGGCCTGTCAATTGACGGCCTTGCAGGTCGTAGATGTCTGACGTTTGACGATTGATGTTTGATGTTTCAACAGCGTCGATGCCGGTCTCACTGCCGAAATCGTAGTCGTAGTCGAACTCGTCGGAGGGGAAGTCGGTGACCTCGCCTTCATCATCGTCACCCTGCTCTGTGTAGACGAATTTGACGGTGAATCTGTCGCTGGCCTGTGCCTCCAGGGGAGAGAAGTAGCCGACGAAGGGGTTAGTCCAACTACCTGTCTTACCCTTCAGCTGGCATCGGAACGTACGGTTACGCTGGGCGATGTAGACGTTCTGGGCGATCATCTCGTCGTTGCCTATCGTCTTGAACGTGCCCTTCCACTCGCCTATCTGCTGGTTGTCGTCGGCGGCATTCATGACCTTGTCCGGCACAGCGGGACTGTCGACTACCGTCACGTTCTTACCCGTCAGCGATACCGAGCCTTTCTTCACGACGACAATATATGCTCCGCCGGCCGCCAGTTCGGGGAAGACGTTGGTGAAGATGAGCTCTTTCTTGGTGAGGTCAATCTGGTGAGCCTTGTAGGCCTCCACTGATCCCAGGACACTCAACTCGTCGGTTCCTAACTGTTCCTTGAAGCTCACATAGAAGGGCAGGCATACGGAGTAAGCCTTGCTCTGCCACGTGCCGTCGGCATTCTGAACAGCCGACAGCGTGGTGCAGGAGTTCATGGTGAGGTCGTAGCCTATCTGCTCGCGGGTGAGTCCGCTGGTTTCCATGAGGAACTTGTCGCGGGCAGCGAGGGCAGTCAGGAAGCCGGTGTTGTCGACATCCTTATTATATTGCGGCATCAGCTTGGCAAGAGCGTCGCTGAGTGTGGGAGCGGTGAAGTAGCAGTCTTTCACCGTACCGCCATTGTTGTTGCAGACGGCATAGGTCTTATAACTGGCATGTGCACTAAGGCTGCTGCCGAGGTAGATGCAGTCGGTAAGGCTGCCGTGAGTCAACATACCCACTACGCCACTGGCTAACGACTGGTTGGCTGTAACCATAGCTTGGCTGGTGCAACTCTTCACAGAGGCCAAGCCACCTATATTGCCCACCAGTCCTGCTGCTGCGTGGTAGTCGGAAGTGACGGTGACATCCTTCAGCACGTGGCAGTTCTCGATGCTAACAGCATTCATGAGCTGGTAGGCCAGAGGTGCGGCAGTACTGCCCTGGAACGAGCTATTCTGGATGATCACGTTCTTCAGCGTGCTGCCTTCAGCCATTGCAAGCATCAGGGCGGCATTGTCAGAACCCGTCCGCTTGATGTTCAGTCCGCTGATGGCGTAGCCGCCTCCGTCGTAGTGTCCGTTGAAGCTGCTGATGGGGGTGAAGTTGTTCTGCACCGTCTTGTCGAAGGCGATGTTGGCAACCTGCCGGTAGTATTTACCGATGACGTCGGGATCGCTGGTATTGAAGTAAGCCGACATGTCCTTCAGCTGGCCGGCGTTCTTGATGAGATAAGGCTTTTCGGCTGTGCCCTCGCCTTCCCACGTGAAGGCAACGCGTTTCTCGACGGTGATGTCGCCTTCGAAGCTGAGGCGTACGGAACATACGGCAAGGTCGCCATCTTCGTTCGACACACGTGGTATGTAGAGGTAGTTGCTGAAGGCTGCTACCAGATCGTCCTTCGCCAGCTCCAGCTTGCCGTCACTCAGCACATAGACCAGTCCCTTGTCCTCATCGGCAATGGCAAACGGGTCGAAGGAACCACCTATCAGGTAGTACGTATCGGATACTGTCATTGGATTGTCATTGACATAAACGCCATTGAAGGTGGGGTTCTGGATGTCGGTACCGCTTGCCCACTTGACGAAGTAGGGATAGCCACCCAGGATGTAGTCGTCGGTAATGGGTTTGAAGTTCATCTGCAGCTGATTGCCCACGAGTTCTGTGCCTGTCAGCTCATAGATAGTGGCTCCTTCCAACGGCGTTCCCTCTATCACCGCGTCGAAGGGCAGACAGAGCGGATGCAGTTTGCCGTCTTTTCTGAGCGTCAGGTTACGGATGGTGACGCTGGAGATTCCTTCGCTGTCGTCATACTGTCCCAGAAGTTCTTCGTTGTTGTCAGCCTGGGCATCGAGCTCTATCGCAGGCAAGTAGAAGTACTTTTTTTTCAGTGTCTCGCTGAAGTTGTAGGTGAGATAGCTTGTCTTCTGATAAGTGACGCTGATAATATAGACACGTTCGCCGTTCTCAGTAGCCGTAGGCGGAGTGTCGCTCAGCAACTCACAGGTGGCGTTGAGTGTCTCCTTGTGGTTGATAATGCTGTTGCTGATGGTGAGCGTTGCCGACTTCATGTCGTCGCTGACAGCCCATTCTTCCGTATAGACGTAGCGGTAGCGGGCATAGTATTTCTTGATGCCTCCCTGTGCCTGTACCAGTGTGCCTGCAGGCAACAGTCCGGTCTCGCCGTCTCTCATCTCTATGGTGGTCGGCTCGGTGTCGATCTCCATATAGCCCTCGAAGCGCAATCCGTCAACCTCGGCAGGCATGGGCAGGACGAAAGACTTGCTCGTCGCCATCGTCTGAGAGTCGCTGGTATCGTATGCCCAGCCGTGGGCTGAAGTGTAGATGGTAGCTACGCAGACATCGGTTGTCAAGTTAAATTTCTTGCCGCAGACACAGTCGTGGTAGCTGCCCGGCTCGCCGAAGTCGTGCTGGTCGGAGCTGACTTCCTTACAATTGACACAGAAACTACGATGTTTGTATTCGTCGGTAATACTGTATCCCATATTCTCATGCCGGCAGGGTTCTATATGGGCATAGTTGCGCTAGCGACAGGCATTGACACGCTCAGACCAGGTAAAGGTACGCTCGATATTATCCTCTGCGTCGCCGGCAGTCACCTTCATGTTGGAAGCAATTTCCAAATCGTGTGCGCGGTCGGGAGTATCCTTGTCGCCCAAATCCATACCGCAGCCGATGGCACTGCCGCTCTTGGGCTTTCTGGCCTTACATTTTGCTCCGGCTATGGCTGTCACATCGCCACCATGGATATAGACGTTGGCTCCGGCTCCCCTTTCCATATCACTGTAATAATCTCCGCCCCTGTAATTTCTGTCTCCGCCGCCGATACCTGCTCCATTGCCGTTTCCTTCAGCACGCACTCTGCCGCCATAGACGTACAGTTCGCCACCATTGCCGTCTTCACCGCCTCCGATGCCGGCAGCATCCTTGCCGCCTTTTGCATTCACCGTGCCACCATAAATATAAACACGATCAAACCTGGACACTATGCGTCGTTCTGTGCTACCTGCACCGATACCGGCAGCCCTGCGACCGCCCTGGGCATTCACCGTTCCGCCATGAATCCTGATGACGGCACTCTTGGCTGATGAAGACCAGGCATCGGGATACAGAATCACATCATTGGCGCCATCGCCAATACCCGGTGCATTATCGCCACCCGTCGCCGTTACATTACCCCCATAGATGGTAACATTGCCACCCGAGGAATTCAGCGTGACACCAGCTCGTGAAGCCCTGTAACCCCGGCCGCCACCGATGCCGGCAGCATCATCGCCACCCTGGGCAATCACGGTGCCGCCATAGATTTTGATGTCACCGGGTTGGGAGGCTTTATTCTTCGCAATACTAAATCCGGCTGCACCGATACCTGCAGCACGACTGCCTGCAGCATTAACGTATCCGCCGTGGATGGTGATGCCGCCGCCATCTTCTTCGCCATACGGTCCGATGCCGGCCTGCCGCCGTTTTATATCAAAATTAGCATAGAGTCTGCCCTGATTCGGACCGTCGCTCTCACTGTAAATGCTCAAGGAGGCACCATTGCGCTTTTCCACGTTGATACCACCCCAGCAGATGAACCGTGCGTCATCGGCCAGGATGAGGTGTACGTCGCCATAGACCTTGACGTTTACGAATCGCTCTTGTCCGACTGCAACATAATAGGTCGTCTTACCCGTTTCACCGAGAGTCAACCAGTAGTAGCCCCATCCGTTAGATTGTTCTTTAGGAATGGTACATGTCTCTGTCCGCGTGGTGGTGATGAGTTCCTTATTGACGTCGTCCCACGAGCGCACGTTGAACGTAACCTGCTTCGTCTCTGCCTGTACTGCACAGGAAAGCAGCAGCATAGCCACCATCGTCATTATTCTTGCGACTTTCATCTTACGCGTACATAAATTAAGATATTTCTTTTCCAATTCATCGCTTATCTATTCATGTATTTACGACCCTTGCAGATGACCAGACCCTTCTGCGACTTGCCGACACGCTGCCCCATCATGTTATAGACGGGGGCATCAGCCTTGTCGGTGGCTTCGACGGCATGGATACCGGTAGGGGACTTGACGGTAAAGAAAACCTGAAGAATCCATTTGTAGTAGGTATTCCCATCGTTTTCGTTTGTATAGTGGTAGGTGCAGAACTCATAGCGCTGGCCATCGGTCAGAGCTGTGAAGTCACCTTGTATGGCTTTGTCGTCCTCGAGGCTGGCACCAGCAGCCAGGCTCACCTGCTTGCGGACGATCATCTTGTCGCCCATAGGCTGTCCATTGGCATCGACAGGTGTCAGCTGGAGAATGACGTAGTCGTCGTAGGCGTTGGCACCCTCATTCTGGATGGTCACTTTCGGATGGAACTCGTTGGCTTCCAGTATATAGTTCGGCTCGGTTCCATTGATGTTCTTGTCATCCCAGTTCATATTGAGGTCTTGTTTCTTGATAGCCTTGAAAGTATAGGTGCCCGGAATGTCGTAGATCTTTTTCTTGCCGTCATAGTCGGAAGAGAGGTAGAGCGTGTAAGTCCCTGTCTTCTTTGCCCTGAACGATATCACCAGCACCTCGGTTTCGCCCTTGGCGATAACCGACGACATGCTGCCGGAAGGAGCATCGGCACCTTTCATCCACACATAGAACGCGTTCTCGTTGATGTCGTTGTCGGCAGGTCTTGTCCAGCTGACAGTGGCTGTCATGGGACGATAGGTCACACAGTCGCCCTTGATATCGACGCTGTTGATGGTGACGGTATTGGCACTTTCCGCGATGGTCAGCTGATTGCCCTTGATGGTGACAAAGCATGTCTTGCCCTGGACATCATAGCGCGGAGCCTTCCATGCCTCGGTGCCATTGATACGGTAGGACACACGCACCTCGTAGGTGCCATCGGCATAGTTCTTGCAAAAGGTCAGCTTCTCCTGCCATCCTTGTGATTTGTCTTCCATCAGTTTCTCCGTGAAGATTTCCAACACCACCTCTTTGAAAATACCATTCTGCCAGATCTCCAACCGATAATCGATGGTGGGGACAGCGATGCCTGAATAAATGAAACTGGTGCCGCACCGCACATCCTTGAAATTCTCGGAAGCGGAGGTGCGTGAGTAAACCGTGGGGGCATTCTCGGCCAGTTCAAGATGGTGATAGACGACAGGCTCAGCGGCAACATCGCCATCTTCGGGTATCTTCAAACCGATGATGGCACTCTGGTCCTGGGAGTAGCCGTTGCCCGAGGGTCCGCCTCCGATACCCCTTCCGTCAGGGTTGAGCAGCCTGATGACGAAATAGCCGTCGGAATCTCCGTTCCAGCCCCAGTTGACGTGGAAGAGTCCCTTGCCGTCGAACCCGTCGATGACGAACTGGTGTGCACCGCTCTCGTTTCCACCGCCATAGAGCACCACGCGACGTGCCGTCAGCTCGTCGTAGATCAGCTTCTCCCACTCCTCAGCACCGAAACCAATATGGATGATCTCCCTGGCTGTCTTGCTGAAACCAAAATAGTTGACCATGGTTGCTACGTGGATGTTGCCTGACGACGAGCGGCTGCCATACTGCATCTTGATGGACTGGCCACAATAGCGCATCAGCTTGGCGACTTCATTTGCCTCGTCTTCCGTATATTGTGGCTCGCCATCCCTTTTCACATACGTGTCCTTCAGTTTATTCCAGTCGAAAGAGGTAGCCGGTAGGGCATCCATCGCAATATCGTTATCACCGTCTTTCTTTAGTGACGTATAGGCAGGCAGCGCACCTACGCTTTTGGGCCATTGGTAGTAGCGTATCACTTGTGCCATTGCCGTAGCCACACAGCCGGTATAGCACTTGCCATTGCTGTCTTTGGGACACTGGTTGTTATAGGGTTCCGGCTGATCCCATTTACACGTCATCAGCGGAGCAACCACCTCAGCACCGGGGGGCTGAAGGGGAGCCGCCAGATTGACGGCGCTTCCCAGCGACTTGATCTGGCTGGCGTAGCTCTGCAGCCACCAGGCAGCGTTCTCAGGCAGGTTGCCCAGGTCGAGACTCCCCGTGTCGGCATATCCGAGGATGGCTGTAGTGCGGTCGTCGGCACTGACGATGACGAAACCGTTGTCACCGTCGGCATTAAACACATAGAAGGCTCCCTCGGCGAAAGTGCCGGATGACGGTGAGCGACGCAGGTTCTGCTGCACAAACGTTCTGCCCTGCAGGAAGCGCTGTGCCTTCTGCAGCGCTTCTTTGCTCTGTCACTTCTCCTGCCGTCGTCGGCTGACTGGCAAAGAGAAACAACAGGCTAAGGAGCACAACCACTCTATTCTTTTTCCTCATATCCATTTTCAACTCCTCAACTGTTTCCCGTTATGCTTCATTTCATCAGTCTTCATTCGCATTACCACTGAAGGGAGATTACAATCTGATAAGTGTTGAACCGAGTTTGCCAAGTTGTACGGCATAGACACCCTTGGTGAGACCATCGAGCAAGATGGCGCCGCTCTGGACGGTGGTCTGTCCTACACACACACCCTGCAGATTATAGAGGCTTACCGCCATGCCTTCTTCTGCGCCCTCTGTGTAGAGCTTGTTGCCCTCAAGGCGGAAGGTTACATGGTCAGGTTGGTGAGAACTGATAGTGTTGATGCCTGAGGGGTTATAAAGGTCAAGCACGTAAAGCAGACCTTTATAGGCATTTATCTTACCTGCTCCGTAGCGGAGGGGCTCTGCTTTGGTATAGTCATCCGTATCGCTGGTGGCCTTGATGATATCCTTGATGTCCTTGTTCGTCAGCTTCTTGTTCTTATCCTTGGCAGCCTGTTGCCACAAAGCGATGATGCCTGCAGCGGCAGGTGTCGACATCGATGTTCCCGACATGATGGAGTATGGATAATAGCGGTCCTCTGTCTGTCCCTTGAACTGACCCGAATAGAGGACTTCACTATAGACATTTCCTGGTGCGAAGCTGTTGCCCGCTGCATAGATGGCATAGCCGGGAGCCGATACGTCAGGATAGGCCAGCCGCTCGGCACTGAAGTCATGACCAAAGCTGCTGAAGGTGGCATATTTGCCGATTTCCTGGTTGGTTGCAATGGCCAGGTAGGGTATATCGGTGTCTTTGTCTGTTCTGACCACACGGTTGTCGGTGACATAGGCGCCAACTGACACCGTTTCGCCTGATGTGCACCAGTCGCCCATGGAGTTTTCCATCGTACCGGCCTTAAAGGTCGTCGGGTCTTCCACCGAATTGGCAAAGAGGTCGTTATAATCGCCCCAGCCCTGTACTCTGACATTGCCGTCGGGCGAGGTGATGACAAGCATCGGGAAATACTTCTGTTTGCCTGATACCACATCGCTTTCCCAGTCGAAGTTTGTTGAGCGAAGCGTTATCTGCACATAGGGGAACGACTGGTTGTTCTTGTCGATTCCCTGACCTGGCTGGGTAAAGAGATACAGGTATCCATGATTGATATAGTCGCACAGCTTGCTGCTCAATTGATCGTAATAGCCGAAGTCGTTGACATATTTCTTCTTACCGCCTTCATTGACCACTCCCGTAAAGAATTCCCGCTGGAAAGTCTCTGTAGCCTTCGACGACAGGGGCAGGTTGCAATTGTAGATGGCATTGCAATCGAAATCGGCTATGACCAGGTCGACCTTGATTTCCTTGTCTGTTCGGATAAAGAAGTTGGCGGAGCAAGTAGATGTGAGATTGGCTGCCCATACCTTCACGCTATTGCCTTGGGAAATCTCCCTGTCGATATACGTCTTGTCCTCACCCTCATTGCTGGCACAGAGGGCCATCACGTTACCCTGCTTGCAGTAATTGCCGATGTAGCGGGCCATCGTGCTGCTGCCGTCATGCAGTCCTTCGTGGCTGTTCACACTCCAGCTGATGACAAGTGGCTTACCCTGCTTGTCGGCAAAGTGCTTCATGGCATACATGGCCTGCAGCTTGTTGTAGAGACCCAGATTGTTCTTCACGGCAGGATATCTCTCTTCTTGTTCCTTCGTGACACCAGCGTAGGCCATGAACAAGTCAGCCTCTGGCGCCATTCCACCCAGCTTGCCGCTGTTGTCATCCTTCCCCTTGAAAGCGTCTTTGTAGTCTAAGTGGGTACCGGCGGCAATGCTGGCACAGTGGGTGCCATGCGATGTGCCCAGGTTTTTCAGTTTCAGCGTGTCCAGTATCACGTCGGGGTTGGTAAAAAACGAACCGCGCAGGCTGACCGATGTGGTGTTTCCCTTTTCATCAGTCGTCGGGATGTTCTCTAACGACTCACCCTCATTCCTATAGGTTTCCTCACCTGCCATATAGACACCCTTGATGCGCAGGTTGCCGTCCTTATCCTTGAACATCGGATGGGTAAAGTCGAATCCCATGTCTATTAGTCCTACGATGACGCCCTTACCCGTATAAGCCTGGGGCAGGTCTTGTAACCCCTCACATTTACCCTGATGGACTTCGTTTACATGCGACGCCTTACGGGCTATATCTGTCTTGGGAGTTCCGTCGCTAGGGTGGTCTATCAGCACCACTCCCTCGATGGCTGCAACTGCATCTAGCATCGACATGGGCATGTCGATGACCAGCTGGTTGCCCATTAAGGCGCTGACTTCGACACCCATCTCTTGCAGCTCATTGGCAATGGCTGCCGTGCTGGCATCCAGACTGCATGTCACGACGAAGAACGCATGTTCCTGATTCACATCGACTTGCCTGGCAGCTGCACGACGCGTCTGATAATGACTTCTCAGTCCGTTGACGGTGGGTGAGAACACACTCTGTGCCATAACCGCCTGCCCCATCGTCAACAGCAGGGACAACAATATCAATACTTTTCTTTTCATTTTCTACCTTTATTTTATTTCTTATGATGATAATCCTGAATCAGTCCTTTCTTTACGAGGATGGGCAGAATGTTAGCAGCAGACTGGCGCTCGCCCTTCTTCTTTCAGCCAAAATACTGCTCGTAGGTCACAGGGGTGTCACGCAGCAGCTTCTCCATGAACTCGTCGTTCAGTCGCGTCATGATGTACTTGCCCTTCTCGTTGGGTTCCTTGTCCACCAGGAACAGGATGTGGTGCTGCATCAGTTCGTCGTTGGTCAGCAGCAGGTCGGTAGCCAGGAAGATGCTGCCCCAGGTAGTATGCCCTGTAGCCAGCAGCGCGATGTCAAGACCAATATTCACCAGATCCAGAACGTCGCCCAGCGTCACATGATAGCTTACCACCAACAGTTTACCGCCCTTGTAGGGTAAGGCACGCAGATAGTTGTTCACTGGCAGGATGCCGCCATCCTCGTCGCGTAGCGGACGCTGGTTGATAAACAACTGGTTATCGATAGACATCAGGAAAACATCATGCTTGATGGCTTGGTTCACCTCCTTGTCGGAAGTCTTAAGTGTAAAGTCCTGCCCGTCATACTTCACACGCAGTGAGTCGGGCTCCTTGCCCTCTATCAGCTGTTCGTAGGGTTTCCACTGACCTGCCTTGTAGTCGGCATAACTCTTACAGAACTTCGTCTGGGCTTGTGCTGTCAGTGAGAAAACACACAGCAGGATGACGGCAAGCATCCATAGTCCTTTTTGCTTCATTTCCTTTCTATTTTTATTGCTTGTTTTGTTTAATCACGCTGTCGCCAGTTTCATGCCGGCAAAGTTAATAATTTTTTCTTTCTCGCCATACTCTTTTAGCATTTTTTGTTTAAATTCCTATGTTTTCTTGAGCCTGTATGGAGGAATTTTAGTACCTTTGCAGCGGTTTAGAAAGTATCCAATGAAAAAGATGATTAAATGGGTGCTAGCCGCCACCCTCATTTGCGGCGCAACGACAGAGTGTTTCGGACAAGCGTGTTGCTGCTGTGCAAAAGCCAGCGCAAACACTGAAGCTAATGTGCCACAAAAGGTTGAGAGTAGCGAACTGATACGCACCAGCCAGAGCTGGGACGGCGTGGAGCTACCCGACTATTTAAAAGGACACCCGGAGCTAGTGGCTGTGAAGTATGTATTCCCAGTAGGTCAGAAGCTGGGCTGGCACCATCACCCTGTGATAAACTACGGTGTGCTGATGCAGGGCGAGCTGACCATCATCGGTCAGGATGGCAAGGAGAAAGTGGTACATGAGGGCGAGGCTGTCGTAGAGATGGTGAACACTATCCACCACGGCGAGAACCGAGGCACAAAGCCTGTCATCCTCTATATGTTCTACCTCTCGCAGAAGGGGATGCCCCTCGCTGTTCAGCATCCGGAGATACCACTGGAATAATAGCGGACAAATACCATTACCGCCTCAAGGGTTCGGGGCCTATCCTTTGTGAGTCATGATCTTCAGGACCATCTCGTCGGTGATTCCCATACCGTCGGCACCGATGGCCGTTAGGTTGTGAATGCTCTTGTCAACACAGTCATCTACGATGCCCTCCTCGGACGATACACATTTGCCTTCCATCGAAAGCAATGCCGACAGTACGGCTGTGCTTACACCCGAGGTAATCTTTAGCGAACATGATGGTTTGGCACCGTCGCAGATCATACCCGTGAGATTGGCTATCATGTTTTTCACCGCATAGCAGACGCGTTCGTAGTCGCCACCCATCAGGTAGGTGATTCCCACGCTGCTGCCTATCGATGCCACCACACAGCCGCAGAGTGCCGACAGTCTGCCAAGACTCTGTTTGATATAGATAGCCGTAAGATGACTAAGCATAAGAGCACGTATCAGCTCCTCCTCGGTATTCTCATTCTCCTTGGCATATACACATACGGGATTGGTGGCGCAGATGCCTTGATTTCCTGAGCCGGAATTGCTCATCACGGGAATCAGGGCTCCTCCCATACGGGCATCGCATGCTGAGGCTGTACGTGAGATAATATGACTGAAGATGGAATTGCCAAAGATTCCTTTGGCCATCGGACGGTCGATGGTCTTACCGAGGTTATGGCCGTAATTGCCTTTCAGCGCCTCGCGTGCAGCATTCATATTATAGGTACGGGTGTCTTCAATAAAACGTATCTCATCGAGTGGAGCCGTGGTGGCAAAGTCGTAGACCAAACGCATGTTGAGCTCTATCTCATGGCTGGTGTCGTCGGAATCAGATGACATACGAGATGCTGCATCGCCTGTAACAAAATGGGTATGATTGCCGGCGATGATGGCTTTCTGGCTCTTCTCGCCAGAGGATACGGTAATCTCTATATAGAGCTTGTCGCATTCTCCCTCTTTTAGACCGATGCTGATGCGCTCTTCGCTGATGTATCGCTTTCCCTCCTCGATAGCCTCAGGAGTGATGTCCTTCAACACCTCAAGCTGATATTCGCTCTTGCCGATAAGGGCTCCTAAGGCGATGGCTATGGGGAGGCCAATCATACCTGTACCGGGGATGCCTACACCCATGGCATTCTTAAGGATGTTGGCACTCAGTTTAGCCTCGATATGCTCAGGACGACACCCCAACAGCTCGGTGGCCTTGGCGGTACATAGCGCCACTGCCATGGGTTCAGTACAACCAATGGCGGGAACTACTTCCTGATGAACGAGGGAGATAATCCTATCGCGTGTTTCCTTACCTATCATTTCTTGTAGTTTTTGATTCCCTGATTCAGGAAGTCGATGTATCCCTGGATGTCTTCATCGTAGGCGCGGCTGCCGCAAAGCGGCTTGGCAGTCTGTGGGTCGAGCAGCACATAGAAAGGCTGGGCGTTAGCACCGAACTTATGGCTCTGCAAATAGCTCCACTTGGCACCAACGGTACGCAGGGTCTTGACGTTACCCTCCTCGTCGGTTACCTCGTAGGGCTCAGCCAAAGGTGTCTTGTCGTCGACGAAGAGCGAGACAAGGATATAGTCGTTATTCAGCTTGTCGGCCACGCGGGGATCGGTCCACACGGCGGCTTCCATCTTACGGCAGTTCACACAGCCGAAACCTGTGAAGTCGATAAACAGGGGTTTACCTTGCTGACGGGCTGCAGCCACACCTTCCTCATAAGTAAGGTACTTGGCCTCGACGGTCTTGGTGTTCAGATTGAAGTCCTGTGTATTCATCGGCGGCGCAAAGGCGCTGACAGCCTTACAGGGGGCACCCCACAGACCTGGCACCATATATACGGCAAAGGCCAGCGACACCAGTCCACCCATGATGCAAACGACGGGCATGGGCTTATGCAGGTCGCCACCGATTTCGTCCTCCTGGAACTTCAGCCAGCCGCAGAGGTAAGCACCCAGCAGTCCGAAGATGACAATCCACAGCGACAGGAACACCTCACGATCCATCAAATGCCAGCCGTAAGCCAGGTCGGCTACCGAGAAGAACTTCAGCGCAAAGGCCAGCTCGACGAATCCCAAGACCACCTTGATGGTAGTCATCCACGAGCCCGACTTCGGTGCCTGTTTCAGCCACGAGGGGAACATGGCAAAGAGCGTGAAAGGCAAAGCCAGTGCCAGCGCAAAACCAAACATGCCCAGTGCCGGTGCCAGCCAGTTGCCGCTGGTGGTGGTCTCGACTAGCAGCAGTCCGATGATGGGCGCCGTGCACGAGAAAGACACCAGCACGAGGGTGAAAGCCATCAGGAAAATGCTGATGAGTCCGCTGGTTTGCGATGCCTTGTTGTCTACGCTGTTAGCCCATGAGTCGGGCAACTTGATTTCAAACCATCCGAAGAAGGACAAGGCAAACACGACGAGCAACAGGAACAGGAAGATATTGAACACGGCATTCGTCGACATGGCGTTGAGTGTATCGCTGCCAAAGAGGGCGGTGACGAGCATACCCAGTCCCAGATAGATGACTATGATGCTGATGCCGTAGGTGAAGGCATCGCGGATGCCTTTCTGCTTGTCGTCCTTGGAACGCTTCAGGAAGAAGCTCACCGTCATGGGGATGATAGGCCAGATGCAAGGCATGCAAACAGCCAGCAGACCACCGACAAAACCCATCAGCAGCAGATATAACAAGGAGTGGTTAGCAATGCTGTCGCCGGCACCAAAGGCACGCAACTCGCTGATGACGGGCTGCCACAGCGCATCTTCAGCCACAGGGGAAACCGCCGCCACGCTGTCGGACTGAGCCATCGCCGCAGTATCGGGAGTGACGGCCCTGACGGTATCAGCAGCCTTGGGTGTTTCCTCGGCAACAGGAGCTGCTGCAGCAGGACTCTTGCCTTTCTGTTTCAACGCCACTTCCGAGGGCGGCATACACATCTCGTCGTTACAGGCTCCATACTCCAGATAACAGTCAATGTCGTATTCCGGTTTGGTAAAGCGCACCTTCTGTGCGAAGACAGCCTTATGCTCAAAGAAACGTAGCTCCATACCAAACATCTTGTCGAACTGCTTCACCACATTGCCACGAGGCTGCAGCTTGCCCACCGTCTGCACTCCGTCCATCTTCACGGTGTTGAACGTAGCCGAGATGGGACCGTCGTCGCCCATATCGGTGGAATACACATGCCAGCCGTCATCGATGGTAGCCGAGAAAATGATTTCAGCCATATCGTCACTGAGCATCTTCAGCTCCGACGAGAAATGTACCGGATTCACCATCTGAGCCTGCAAAGCCATCACCAGGAAGCCCATCCAAAGAGTTGCAAAGAGTCGTTTCATGTTGTAGTTATTATCAAAAAACGATGCAAAGATACGAAAATCCTGTCAATTTTGAAGATTTTTGGCAGGAAAAGTAACATTTCTGCTACGTGCGCTGGGAACAGTCTCTTTGCCGGCCAGGGAAAGTGGTACTTAAAAGGATGATTTATTAGACTTTTTTTGGAGAGGTTAAAAGAAATACTTATCTTTGCAGTCAAAAGTGGCGGGCATCAGTCTGACCACAGTGAAGGATATGGAACGTGGTGCAGAAAATTTAACTCTTATGAATACTTACGAAACCATTCATCTGAACGACTATGTTCAGACCGGCGAGGGCGGGACGGCCTTGACCTATAATCACAAGGACGGCAAGACACTGGCCAAGCAGATACACCAGAAGCCGACAGCCTTCATCCGTGCTATGGTTGGTGTGAGCCGCGAGAACTTCGAGGCGACACTCGACCTGATTGACCAGAAGTATGGTTCGCTATCGCAGTATATAGAGGACCAACTGGGTTTCTCGAAGAAAGAGCAACAACAGTTGAGAACAAAATATTTGGAGTAGACAATGGCAAACAAACCGTTAGACACCACTTTGTTGGACAACGCTATTGTGTTCGCCGTCCGCGCCCATGCCGGGACAGAGCGCCGAGGCAAGAGCTTTCCTTATATCGTTCATCCGATGGAGGCTGTGGAAATCGTCGCCACGATGACACGCGATCAGGAATTGCTGGCTGCCGCAGTCCTGCATGACACCGTAGAAGATACCGACGTTACGTTAGAACAGATTCGTACTGAGTTCGGCGACCGCATCGCCTCGCTCGTGGCCTCGGAGAGCGACATCATGCCAGAGGGTGTGAGCGAGGAAGACGATGGTGAGTTCCTGTCGTCCAGTTGGCGCTCTCGCAAACAGACCGCCATTGACCGTCTGGCCCGTGCCTCGCACGATGCCAAGATAGTAGCCCTCGGCGACAAACTTTCGAATATGCGGGCTATCGCACGTGACTATGCCCTACAGGGCGATGCACTCTGGAACCTCTTCCATGCTAAAGACCCCAAAGACCACGAGTGGCACTACCGGGGACTAGCCTATGCGCTCAGCGAACTCCGCGACACCTTTGCATACAAGGAGTTTGAAAATCTCATCAATCAAGTGTTTCCTCTTAAACCCTCAGTCTGATGAGCTATCAACGTGACTTACACGGAGAATTGATAGAGGAATAATATGAAACTGACAAAGCCCGGGATGCTCGCCGCTATCCTTTTTATTATGTACTTTTGCATCAGTCATTAAGTTATGTACGAACAGATTAGTGGAAATACACTCTATTGGATGTTTTATGCAGGCGTAACGGTATTGAACCTGATTGCGTGCTGCTATCTGCTGTTCCGTCGGGGCAACGCCATCGCCCCTGATGTCACGTCGCCAGTGCGTCTGCGCCACTGGACGGCGGCGTTTCTGGGGGCTTGTACACTCAGCCACTTATGGTATATGCCTCTTATTTTTCTTACCTCCAGCGAAGAAATCAAGATGGTCTATTATACAGGCGCATTGTTCGACTTTATGACGATTTCCCCTTTGGCTATTGCCATCATGTTCGTTATGCTGCAAGACCGCAAGCGACCGCTATGGCCCATTGCCGTGATGATGGCACCGATTGTCATAGGGATGGCAGTCTGCACTGCTACCCGCAGCGATACGATTCCTCTGGTGTTATATGCCTATTATCTGTTTTTAATCATCGGTATTATT
>JAFPEE010000081.1 GCA_017389705.1 Prevotella sp. | reverse complement strand
GTCGTGCAGGGCGCTCCGAAGAGCTATCGTCAGTGCCCTTGGGACGACAAGGAGGAGACCGATATGCAGTGCCCCTATCGCTTCAAGATCGATGGTACCGACCTCTACGGCAACTTCTCTATCGACGAGACCAAGGATCCTGCAGATGTCGCTTTCACCTTCGACGTGAAGTGCAATGCTGCTTCCGAAGACTATATCCAGGGGAGCATCCAGTTGCAGGGCAGCGACCTGAAGAAAATGGCTCAGGCCTTCGTGATGCAGCCTTCTGTTCTCAGCGGAGCCACACTGCCTATCGCCGCAGGGCAGACAGCAGAGCCCGCAGAGGGCAAGGTAGCCCTCGGACTTATTCAGTCCGATGGTAAGATTACCTATCAATATACCGCCAATGTCGGCTTCTGGTGTAATGCCAAGGGCGATCTCGACAACTGGGGCGATACGGCTCCCGTCTATGTGGAGTACGACAAAGACAGCTTCACGCTCACTTACGGTCACCGTTTCGGCGTAAGCAAAGTTGGTGAGAAATATACTTTGAAACCTGTGTTGGTCTATACCAAGGGTGGCAAGCAGTATAAGGCTACGATCACGTTGAATATGCAGTTCTAACCGCGTTTTTTAGGTTATATTTAATTTTGGTTAGTAGTTGAGAGGGGCGGACACATCTTCCTGATAGTCCGCCCCCAATTTCCTTCTAATTAAAAAAGGTTAAACAAATTCCTGAGGATGCAAGTTTCTCACTATCTTTGCATTTAGTACATAGAAGAATTTAAAAAGTCAGATAATATGAGAAGTAACTTTTGGTATGTACTGTTGCTGATGATCTGCCTGATGACTACGGCATGCTCAAGCAGTGAAGATGAAACAGTCGTAGCCCCGGAACTGCATCCTGAGTTTACCGAGGCAGAAATGAATGAGGCTTACAAGCTAAAAGCAGACAGTAAGAAGGAGGTGGAAAGGGCCGGATGGCCTGCTGTTGTCTATGATGAAGAACTGACCATGGTTGACTTCGAGAGCCGCACAGACTTGACGCCTCCTGCCAATGCGGAGGAATTCTTCAGTATGATTCTGGGGTACGGAAGTGACTATGAGTTCCGTAAGAGTGCTGCCAGCAGGGATGATTGGGTAATACCTTTCAAGACGCACGGGCAGAGAGGGCGTATGGAGGTGTATAATCCATATTATAAAGGTGTCCATATTGCTGGTTCGTGCACATTGTGGTACGATAAGAGTGGCAAGATGCTGCGTATGGAAGGCTCATACAAACCAATAAATAACTTCAATGTCACTCCAGCACTGACACCCAATGAGGCCAAGGAGAAAATGGCTATGTATCTGGGAGTTGGGGTTAATGATCTGGATCCTCAGGTGATAGATGATTGTTATATCACATTCTTCCCGAAAGCAGGGCGTTGGCAGCCCCGCCTTTGTTATTCAGGGCGTAGCAAGAAACGGGATTATGTGAGCTTTATTGTCATCGATGCCAATACAGGCCGTCTCATCAATGTCGTTTACTATGATGATTGGTGCGGCACCAAATCTCCCTTATAATTCTGGACGATATTTGTATCATTTTAGACGATTGTGGCAGTCGGTCTAGGGATTATATAGTACCTTTGCAGCCAGAATTCAAACATGCATCATGAGGAAACTACTACTTTTTGGACTCTCTGCCCTGCTGATGGCTGGATGCTCCTCAGAGGGTGATCTGCCCGAGCCAAAACCTGTCACACCCGTCATCCCATCGACATCAAAGGAGCCGACGGACACCAAGGAACTGGAACCAGAGACACCGAGGGCGAAGACCTATCCCGCAAGATATTGCGTGGCAAGGATGGACATCACCGTGGATGGCAACATGGGCGTGACCGGCAAGAAGAAAGAGGAATACCTAGCCTGTACCATCAAGATAGAATCGGACACCGTCGCATGGAACTACGAGGGACGAGGCCGTGTCCGAGGACGCGGCAACTCTACTTGGGAGTGGTACCCGAAGAAGTCCTACCGCATCAAGCTCGATGAGAAGGTAGAGATTCTTGGGCTCGATGCCAACAAGGATTGGGTGATGTTGGCTAACTACCGTGATCCGACAAATCTGATGAATACCTTCGTCTTCGAGATGGGTCAGGGCTTGGGGATGCCTTATACGAATCATACGCGCTTTGTGGAGGTGACACTGAATGGCGACTATAAGGGACTGTATCAGTTGACGGAACAGGTAGAGGTGGCTAAAGGCCGTGTGGATATTGGCAAGAAGAAAGGTTGGCTGCTGTCGCTCGATGTCGATGACGGTCCTAAAGAGGCACCAGGGGCAGTGGATAATTTCTGGTCGGAGGTGTATCGGATGCCTGTGTGCGTGAAGAGTCCTGAGGCTGAGGATTATGCTACGCCGGAGACACTCAGAGAGGATGCCCGCGATGCGCTCGCCACCCTTGAAACGGCGATTCAGCAGCACGACTACGACGCTTTGGCAAAACTGTGTGACATCCCCGTGATGATCGACTATTTGCTGATTCAGGAATTTGTCTATAATGTGGAGGTGGCTGCACCGCGCAGTATCTTCTTATATAAGGACAAGGGCGATGATGCCAAATGGACTTTTGGGCCGCTATGGGACTTCGATGCGGGTTTTGACTTCGACTGGAGTCAGATGACGACGGGACATAAGTTCTTCTCGGACTACCGCGAGACGGTATTG
>JAFPEE010000080.1 GCA_017389705.1 Prevotella sp. | reverse complement strand
TACAGAGTTCTTGCCGTGGTGGTTCTTCAGCTTCTCCATCAGGCGGATCTGTGCCTCCTGCTCAACAGGCTCGTGGGTAGGACCGTCCTCACCAACGCGGAATGCATCGTGGGTCCAGATGAACTTAACTGGGAGCTCCATCAGGGCTGCCATACGTACGGCAGGCTTCATGTAGTCAGAGAATACGAAGAAGGTACCGCAGGCAGGGATGACACCACCGTGCAGCGCCATACCGATACAGCAGCAAGCCATGGTGAGCTCAGCTACACCAGCCTCGAAAAATGCACCAGAGAAGTCGCCACGTACCAGGTCGTGAGTCTTCTTCAGGAAGCCATTGGTATTGTCAGAGTTTGACAGGTCGGCAGAAGCACAAATCATGTTGGGCACCTGCTCAGCCAGCTGACCCAGCACAGCTGCAGAGGCACTACGGGTAGCCGAGCCAGCCTTCTGTTCTACCTTGCTCCAGTCAATCTCAGGAGCCTTGCCGCTGAACCAGTCCTTCAGCTGCTGAGACTTCTCGGGATTAGCCTTGGCCCATGCCTCCTTGGCGGCATAGCGCTCAGCAACAATCTTCTTCAGCTCCTCAGCACGCTTGGCGTAGAGGTCCTGTACTTCGGGGAATATCTGGAAGGGGTTCTCAGAATCAGCACCGAGGTTCTTCATGGTCTGCACGAAGTTGTCGCCACCCAGAGGAGCACCATGTGTAGCGCAGTTGCTCTCGTAGCTGGAGCCGTCAGCCTTGCGGGCACCCTTACCCATGACGCAATGTCCAATGATGAGGGTAGGACGGTCCTTCTCAGCCTGAGCCTTCTTGATAGCCTCGCGAATCTGGTCAACGTCGTTGCCGTCAATCTTCAGCACATACCAGCCCCAAGCCTCGTACTTCTTAGCAGTATCCTCGCTGGTGACCACCTCAGTCTTGGTACTGAGCTGGATGTCGTTGGCATCGTAGAACATGATGAGGTTGTCCAGTCCCAGATTACCGGCAATACGGCCTGCACCCTGTGAAATCTCCTCCTGTACACCACCATCAGAGATGTAGGCATAGATGGTCTGATTCATCACATCGCCCAGACGAGCCTTCAGGAACTTAGCAGCGATGGCAGCACCTACGGCGAAGGTGTGACCCTGACCCAGAGGACCAGAGGTATTCTCAATGCCGCGGGCAATCTCACGCTCGGGGTGACCAGGTGTTACTGAGCCCCATTGGCGCAGGTTCTGCAAATCCTCGAGGGTGTACTTACCGATAAGACAGAGCTGGCTATAGAGCATGGGAGCCATGTGGCCTGGGTCAAGGAAGAAACGGTCGCGGCCCTCCCAAGCGGGATTCTCAGGGTCGTAAACCAGGAACTCGCTATACAGGGTGTTGATGAAATCAGCACCACCCATAGCACCACCGGGGTGTCCACTCTTTGCTTTCTCTACCATTGCTGCAGCCAGGATTCTGATGTTGTCTGCTGCGCGATTCATTACTTTGTTGTCGTTCATAATAATAATTGATGTTATGTTAGTGTATAACTTTATTCATATCACAATTTGCAAATTTACGAAGAAAAATCCAATCGGCCATCGTTTTTAAGTTATTTTATATACTTCTCGATAGCTTTCTGGGCATAACTGTGTCCAAGAGCGATGAGTTTCTCGGATTTGTCATAGTCAAAACCGCCATAGCGCTTCAGCTGGATGTCGATAAGAATGTCAGGCTGCGTCAGCTGTGCCATGAGCTTTGAGTTCTGGCGTATCATGATGGAACTGGTACGCGAGAGCAGGGTGTAGTAGTTGAAGTCAAGATTGTCGGGAATGAGCTTGCTGAGTATCTGATGGCTCAGCGACTTGTCGTTCTTACGACGCTGCTCAATGAAGTGCTGTAGCTGGCTCTGTCCCTGATAGTCATGACCGCTGACATCGACACCTACCAGGATATCATCCTTTCGACGTGCCACACGGTTCAGGGGGATGGGGTTGACGATGCCTCCATCTATGAGCACCATGCCGTTGATGCGCACAGGCTCATAGTAGGCAGGTAGCGAGATGCTGGCACGGATGGCACCGAAGAGGCTTCCCTTGCGGAAGGTCACCTCGCGTCCGTTCTCCCAGTCAGTAGCCACAGCACAATAGGGAATGGACAGGGTTTCTATGGGCTGGTCGGGCACTATCTCCTTGATAGCATCAATGATGCGGTCGCCTTTAACCAAATGATTAAGGCTGAAAGACAAGTCTGTTAGTTCCAGCATCTTACGCTTGTCGATGGTCTTCATCCAATCGCGGAACTCCTTGAGTTTACCAGCGGCATAGACTCCACCAACCAGGGCACCCATAGAGGCACCGGCAATAGAGCTAATGTGGAAGCCTTGTTCCTCCAGCTCCTCAATGACACCTATGTGTACCAAGCCCCGGGCACCACCACTGGACAGCACCAAGGCTACGTCTTTCCGTTGCTGACTGTTTCCTTGAACCATTATCGCTTACAAATACTATTTGACACTCAGCACCACGATGCTCTTGGCAGGGAGCTTCACCGTCAGCACACCCTTCTTGAGCTTGGCATCCTTGAACTCAGCAGGAGCCACCTTGGCAGGGTGCTGGAGGTCGTTGTAGTCGGCCACATTCTTAGCCGTCAGGATACGTCCCTTGACATCCTTGGCCTGGCAACCCTCAAGGGCGATGTCGAGCGTCTGGTCCTTGTCGAGTGACACATTGGTCAGGGCAATGACGATGCTGCCATCCTGAGCCTTTGCTGCAGAGGCAGAGAGCAGGGGCAGGGTACGGGTGCCGGTATCTTTGTCGGCTTTCTCTTTGAAGTAAGCTTTGCTGACGGTCATCGTCTCACTCTTCAGGTCGATGGGCAGGAAAGTAGCCTCCTGGAACGGAGTATACATCTGGAACACGTGATAGGTGGGGGTGAGCACCATGTGGCCTGTGCCTACCTGGTCGGTCAGAATCATCGACTGAAGCACATTCACCACCTGGGCGATGTTGGCCATCTTCACACGGTCTGTATGGCGGTGGAACACATTCAGCGAGAGGGAAGCCACAAAGGCATCACGCAGGGCATTCTGCTGATACAGATGTCCGGGAATGGTGCCAGGCTCTTCGTCCCACCACGTGCCCCATTCGTCTACCAGCAAGTCTACCTGCTTCTTGGGGTCAGCGGCATCCATGATGTCCTTGTGCTTCTGGATGACCTCGTCAATCTCCAGACATTTGGCCAGGGCCCAGTAGTACTGGTCGTTGTCGAACTTGGTGGCTGAACCCTTTGAGCCCTCCCAGCCCGAGCAGGTATAGTAGTGCAGCGACACACCATCCATGCGCTGGCCCACACGATTCATCAGCACCTTGGTCCACTCGTAGTCGTAGTCAGAGGCACCAGAGGCTATCTTATAGAGTTTGTTGCCGTCATAGTTGCGGCAATAGACAGCATAGCGGCGATAGAGGTCTGCGTAGTATTCAGGGCGCATGTTGCCACCACATCCCCACGACTCGTTGCATACACCCAGGTACTTCACCTTCCAGGGTTTCTCACGGCCATTCTCCTTACGCAGCTTAGCCATGGGGGTACCTTCCTCAGAGGTCATATACTCCACCCACTTGGCCAGCTCCTCAACCGTGCCAGAGCCTACGTTGCCGCTGATGTAGGGCTCGCAACCCAGCATCTCGCAGAGGTTCAGGAACTCATGAGTGCCGAAGGAGTTATCTTCGATGGTACCTCCCCAGTTGTTGTTTTTCATAGAGGGACGTTGTGAGCGGGGACCTATGCCGTCGCGCCAATGATATTCGTCAGCAAAACAGCCGCCAGGCCAACGGAGAACAGGAATCTGCAGGGCTTTCAGGGCCTCGAAGACATCCTTACGATAGCCGTTGATATTGGGGATGGGAGAGTTCTCGCCCACCCAGAGGCCACCATAGATACAGCTTCCCAGGTGTTCAGCAAACTGGCCATAAATCTCTTTGTTGATTTTCGACTTGCCTTGGTCGGCATGAATGGTCATTTTTACATTGTCGCCAGCCATTGCTACTGTGGCCATTGCCAACGCAACGAGAGTTGTAGATAGTAGTCTTTTCATGTTCTTTTGTTATTATTAGTCATATTCAATAATTAAAGTCTGATTCCTAGTGATGCGTTGACATACCAGTCGCTCAGTTTGAGTTTGTTGCTGTCGTAGCTGTTGCGGAAGTTGTTCCACTGGCCATAGACGTTGACAAAGTAGCGGTCCCAGTTGTAGGTCAGCGAAACACGGGCGTCGAAATTCAGCGATATCTTACTATGGCGCGTCATGCTGGCCACCTCGTCAAGAGTGATGTCTTCCGTCCAACTGTCATCATCTGACATGGGTTTCTTACCTGTAATCGGATCTTCTTCAAAGAGGAATATGTCGTAGTTGGAGTCATAGATCTTTACCTTGACACGGTTGTAGAGCACCAACATGGGCATAGCCGTGATGTTGAGCAGCAAGTTCTTGACAGGTACCCAGTTATAGGCATAGCCAGCACCCAGCGCTCCCTCCTGAATCTTCATGCTGCCTATGTCGCCCATCAGCTGAATCATGGGAGCATTGAGCCTTTGAGCGAAGTCAAGAGTGGTCTGAAACCACATGGCACCAATCATAAACGACCCCGCAGAACGTATCTGCTTAACGGACTGGTCGTAGGCAGCAGCATAGGAGAAGCGCTTGCCGTTAAACATATAGTAACCGTCGAGGATGGTAGTGTGTATGTCGACATCATCCCACAACTCTACATTATTGTATTTCTCATCAAAGCTCCCATCCTCGTCAAAGCCCCATTGGTGTATATCCATCTCTCTGGTCTTGAAGCTCTTGATGCGCAGGTTGATGCCGTAGTTAGAACCCATGGCACCAATGGAGAAATTGCTGCCGTCCTTCCCCGTGATAGAATAGCTGTAGCCCAGGCCGTAGCCTCGATAGCCCACCCAAAGGCCAACTGAGGTAGACAGATTAGGCTTGATGTCGGCCTCCAAGGTATTCTCTCCCGCTATTCCCCGCTTGGCCAGTGTCTCCTGAGACAGGGTCGCTGATGAGTGCAGGTCCATGTCGTTGGAATTGAACTTAAGCATCACCTGCCAGGGGCGCTCAGGCACCTCAATATAGCGCTTGTCGATACCGCTTGTGGCCATTGTATCAATGAAAGCGCCTAGCTTATTGATAGTGCGTACAACCCATGGCTTACGCTCCTGTCCTAGAGCACAGGCTGAGCATAGTAGGAATATGGAAAGAAGGAGATTTCTCATTACTTGTTGTCGACAGCAGCCTGCTCAATGGCAAGGCCTCGCTTGTAGGACTCTATATAGCGGTTGAAACCTGCTACGTCGTCAGCAGTAGGAGCTATCTCAGTACCGGTATTGTCACCGAAGACAACCTTCTCCAGATAGTCGGCAAGGTTCAGGCCTTGCTTGTTAGCCATATAGCCTGCCAGCAGGGCGATACCCCATGCTCCTCCCTCGCCAGCGGTCTCCATGACAGAGATAGGCGAGTTCAGGGCGGCAGCAAGCATACGCTGTCCGACACCAGGTGTCTTGAAGTAGCCTCCATGACCTGTGATGCGGTCTACCTGTACTTGTTCTTCCTTCAACAGGATGTCGTTGCCGAGCTTCAGCACACCAATGGCACCATAGAGGTGGGCGCGCATGAAGTTTGCCAGGTTGAACTTGTCACCAGCCGAGCGTACAAAGAGGGGACGACCCTCGCTCAGTCCTGTGACAGGCTCGCCTGAGACATAGTTGTATGAAATGAGTCCACCGCAGTCAGCATCACCATCGAGGGCAGCATTGAACAGCTTGCCGTAGAGCTCATTCATATCGAGGGGAACACCCAGCAGCTGCTGGTACTCCTTGAAGAGTCCCACCCAGGCATTGATGTCGGAAGTACAGTTATTGCAATGTACCATAGCAACGAGTGAACCGTCAGGGGTGGTTACCATATCTATCATCTCGTAGGGCTTGGTAAGAGGTTTCTCGAGCACTATCATCGAGAACGATGAGGTACCTGCAGAGACATTACCCGTGCGCTGCTTGACGGCATTGGTGGCTACCATGCCAGTACCTGCGTCGCCCTCAGGAGGACATACGGGGATGCCTGCCTTCAAATGACCAGAGACATCAAGTTTCTTAGCACCCTCGGGAGTGAGGAATCCTGCATTCTCGCCAGCGACAAGCACCTTGGGCAGGATGTCGAGCAACTGCCATGAGAATCCCTTAGGAGCAATGAGCTGGTTGAACTTCTCGACCATAGTGGCATCGTAAGTCTTGGTAGCAGGGTCTACAGGTATCATACCAGAGGCGTCACCCACACCCAGCACAAACTGTCCTGTCACCTGCCAGTGGACATAACCTGCAAGGGTTGTCAGGTATTTGATGTCGCTGACATGCTCCTCATTGTCGAGGATGGCCTCGTAGAGGTGTGAGATTGACCAGCGCAAGGGGATGTTGTAGTTGAAGAGCTGAGAGAGCTCAGCAGCCGCCTTACCGGTATTGGTGTTACGCCAGGTGCGGAAGGGCACCATAATCTCTGCCTTGTCGTTGAAAGCCATATAGCCGTGCATCATAGCAGAGAAGCCAATGGCTGCCAGCGATTCTATCTCGCAGTCATATTGCTTCTGTACGTCTTTGCGCAACTCGGCATAGCAGTCCTGTAAACCGTACCATACGGCTTCGGTAGAGTAGGTCCACAGGCCGTCGACGAGCTGGTTCTCCCACTCGTGTGAGCCTTGTGCAATGGGGTTGTTCTGATCATCAATGAGCACAGCCTTGATGCGGGTAGAACCGAATTCTATACCCAAGATGGCCTTACCACTTTCTATTACTTGTTTTGCAGTCATAATTGTCTTCTATTTGGGATACGGATGAATATTAGCGGAGCGCTTTATTGAGCATAAAGTACACCTCGTTGTTGCGGAGGTCTTGTTTGAGAGAGGCAATAGTGGTCTGCTTGTTGATGCGGACATGCTCCAGGTCGAGCATCTCTGCGAAGTCTTCCCAGTACTCCTCGGTAATGTCGTACGAGAAGGCACTATGGTGTGTACCACCAGCCAGTATCCAGGCACCGGCACCAATTTCGAAGGTTGGCTGGGGAACCCAGAGGGCGGAAGCAACAGGCAGGTTAGGCATGGGCTTGGGTTCGATGCACTCTACCTCCTGAGAAATCAGACGGAAGCGGTTGCCGAGGTCTACAACAGTAGCCTTGATGCCACGGCCTACCTTAGAGGTGAACACGAGGCGGGCAGTCTGTTGCTTGCGGATGCCAATGCCCAGGAAATGTACCTCGAGCTTGGGCTTGTCGACAGCAATCAGCGGACAAACCTCCAGCATGTGACTCTGTAGACAAGAGCTGCGGTCACCGGCGAAGTTCAGGGTGTAGTCCTCGAGGAACGAACAGCCGGTAGGCATACCCTGCTGGATGATGTAGAGCGTGCGATAGAGGCAGGCTGTCTTCCAGTCGCCCTCAGCTCCGAAACCGATACCCTCAGCCATGAGACGCTGTGAGGCAAGACCTGGAATCTGGTCGAAGCCGGCAAAGTTCGGATCGTTGATGTCAGCATCACCCAGGTCGTCGAAGTTGGTGGTGAATGCTGTAGCACCCTCATCTTTCAGTACACGGCGCAGGGCAATCTCAGCACGGGCTGCATTGCGAACCTTCTGCCAATAAACCTCTTCACCACTTTCGTCTATCTTGATGGTATACTGCTGTTTATACTCCTCAACGAGTTCGTCCACTTCCTTGTCCGTAACCTTCTTCCAATAGTCTATCATGCTGGATACAGGGTAGTAGTCCACATGGTAGCCCAGACGCTGCTCGAACTCTACACGGTCACCATCAGTAACGGCTACGTTGTTCATGTTCATACCAAACATCAGACAGCGTACCTTGCGTGCATCAGCTACACCAGCAGCCACACGTGCCCAGACGGCAATTTTCTTCTGAGCTTCCTCACTCTTCCAGTAGCCACAAACCACCTTGCGGGGAACACGCATACGGGTGCAGATATGTCCGAACTCTATGTCGCCATGGGCTGACTGGTTCAGATTCATGAAGTCCATGTCCATGGTTTCCCAGGGAATCTCGGCATTGTACTGCGTATGGAAGTGGAGTAGGGGCTTCTGCAGGTCTTGCAGTCCTTTGATCCACATCTTGGCAGGCGAGAAGGTATGCATCCAAGTGATGATACCGATGCACTTGTCGTCATTGTTGCAGGCCTTCATTACTGCATCTACCTCGTTAGAGGAGTTTACCGTGCCTTTATATACCACCTTGATGGGAATGATACCTGATGCATTCAGGCCGTCAACCATTTCCTGAGAGTGTCCGTCGACAATCTTCACGGTCTCTCCTCCATAGAGCAACTGAGCACCAGTCACCCACCAAATCTCCAAATTATCGAATGCTTTCATCTTATCTTGTCTTTTAATTAGTTTTTACCTTTTTACTTTTTCTTCTGGCCGTAGTAGGCATTAGGACCATGCTTGCGTGAGAAATGCTTCTCGACGAGCAGCGGATTCATCGTGGTTTGTGGATTGACACAGAACGACACAAAGGCCATCTTTGCCACCTGCTCAGCTACCACAGCATGGTAGACAGCCTGGTCGGCATCCTTACCCCATGCAAAGGGACCGTGGTTCTTCACCAGCACGGCAGGGGTATGGACGGGATTGATATTATCCTTCTTGAAGCGATCAACAATCACCACACCAGTCTCCTTCTCGTACTCAGGCATCTGGTCTTCCGTCATGCTCTCGGTACAGGGGATGCAGTCGTGGAAGTAGTCGGCATGCGTGGTTCCTATGTTGGGAATATCCTTGCCTGCCTGTGCCCATGCCGTGGCGTAGGTAGAGTGGGTGTGTACGATGCCTCCCAGCTCAGGGAATGCCTTATAGAGTACCAGGTGTGTTGGTGTGTCGCTACTGGGATTGAGGTCGCCATCGACCACCTTGCCTGTCTCCAGGTCGACTACCACCATATCGCTGGCTTTCATCACGTCGTACTCCACACCAGAGGGTTTGATGATGACAAGGCCGTTCTCACGGTCTATGGCAGAGACATTGCCCCAGGTAAATATCACGAGGTTATGCTTTACAAGGTCCAGATTGGCCTTGAACACTTTTTGTTTCAGTTCTTCTAACATAATAGGTTACAATTTGAAATTCGGTTCTTCGTTATATATCTTCTTATTAAATCGATAGAGGGCCGCACCCCGTCGGGAAGTCAGTTTGTCTATCTTTTCAGTCTTCTCGATGAAGTCCATCTCCTTGATGCGCTTGCGGAAGTTACGCTTGTCTATCTCCTCGCCATTGACTGCCTCGTACAGCTTCTGGAGCTGTGTCAGCGTGAAGAGCTCAGGCAACAGGTTGAAGCCAACAGGCTCTGTGCGCATCTTCTGACGCATGAGTTTACGTGCCTGACGCACCATGTCGTTATGGTCAGAGAACAGCTTAGGCATGTTCTCCACATTAACCCATTCCACCTGATGAGTCTTCAGCAACTGTTCCTCGTAGTCCTTCACATTGATGAGTGCATAGTAGGCTACAGAGACTACTCGTTCACCTGGGTCACGCTCTACGCTGCCAAAGGCACCTACCTGACGCATATAGACATTGCGCAAGCCTGTCAGCTCATACAGGGTACGGTCAGCAGCATCATCCACACTCTCGTCGTTGCGAACGAAGCCGCCATAGAGGCTCCACTCGCCACGGCCTGGGTCCATATGTCGCTTGCCAATGAGTATCTTCAGCTGGTTGTCGTCAAAGCCGAAGATGATGCAGTCGACTGATACGTATATCTTCTGATGTTCAAAATAGAATGAGGTCATCGTCCCAGGCTTACCAGAAGTACATATAGAATGCTACGGTGATTCCGAGAATAATAACCGTATGAACAATGTCCCACTTATTCCAGCTGGCCTTGGTAGCGGCAATCTGCTCAGGAGTAGAAGTGCCGAACACCAGACCGCGAATCTTCTCCTCGTCGGGAGCCTTGGTGCAGAGTGACACCACGATAACCACCAGACAGCAGAACACCAGCATCACACCACAGAAGTACAGCCAGTTGAAGTCGAAGAAGATAGCCTTGAACCAGTTGTCGGCAGCATCGGGAACATTGCTGTAGTACACCTTGGCACCCAGGCGGGTCAGACCAATGATGATACCAGAGAGCAGACCCCACATACCGCCTTGGGCAGAGGCGCGCTTCCAGCAGATACCCAGCAGGAAGGCAGAAGCAATGCCAGGAGCCAGTACCGACTGTACGTCCTGCAAGTAGTTATACAGCACATCGCCTACAGAGCGCATGATGGGAATCCAGAGGATACCGAGCACCACGATGACAACAGTAGCAATCTGTCCGATGCGTACCAGCTGCTTCTCTGGTGTATCTGGACGCAGACGCTTCCAGAAGTCGATGGTGAACAGCATGGCTGAAGAGTTGAACAGCGATGCCAGCGATGACATCAGGGCTGCCAGGATGCCGCAAACCACCAGACCTTTCACACCGGCAGGCAGAATCTTTGCCACGAGGGTGGGGAAGGCAGCGTCAGGGGTAGACAATACAAACACCTCACCGTTGGGAAGTGTGATACCCTTGGTAGCCATGGCGTAGGCAATCATACCGGGAATGAGGAACAGGAAGACAGGAGTGAGCTTCAGATAGGCGCCGAAGATGGTACCACGACGGCTCTCCTTCTCGTCCTTACCTGACAGCACACGCTGTACGATGAACTGGTCGGTACACCAGTACCAGAAACCGATGACTGCCGAGCCTACCAGGGCACCCAGCCAAGGATACTGTGGGTCGCGCAGGTCACGCATCAGGTTCGTCATGTGGTCGCCATACTCATTGACGGTCTGTACCGAGCAGACAGCCATCATCTCGTCCCATCCGCCCAGGGCTCTCAGACCCAGCACGAGGATGATGAGTGAGCCTAATAATAAGATAGGTGTCTGCAACACGGAGGTATAGAGCACGGACTTCATACCGCCAAATACGGTGTAGAGCGCTGTGATAACCACCAGTCCAATAGCTGCAATCCAGAAGAAGTCAATGCCCCACAGTTCCTTGATGCCGAACACCTGCTGGAACACCAGTCCACCGGCATATACCGTCACGGCAACCTTTGTCAGCACGTAGCTGATGAGCGAGATGACAGAGAGAATGGTGCGGCTCTCCTTGTTGAAGCGACGCTCCAGGAACTCAGGCATCGTGTAAACCATGCTTCGCGTATAGAAGGGCACGAATACCCAACCCAGGATAAGGATCATCCAACCCTGAATCTCCCAGTGAGCCATAGCCATACCTGACGAGGCACCGGCACCAGCCAGTCCTATCAGGTGCTCAGAACCAATGTTCGAGGCAAAGATTGATGCACCAATGGCAATCCATGTTGCATCCTTACCACCCAAGAAATAGTCTGCCGAGTTGTCGTTCTTCTGACTGACAACCCAAATCACAATGCCTATCAGCGCAGCACAAAAGACGCCAATGACAATCCAGTCTAATAATGCCATAATACTTTTATTTTAGTGTTTAATCTTTTATTACTTCACGCTGAACTTATAGGCCGCACGGCTGTAGTACTTCTCGCCGGGATTCAGCACAGGGCTGGCCCATTCAGAATGGTTGGGCGAGTCGGGATACTTCTGGCTCTCCAGACATACGCTGACGTGCTTGGGATACTTCAGCCCCAGCTTACGTACGATGTCGGCATCCTTGCCCACACCCTGGAAGTTACCGCTATACACCTGCACGCCAGGCTCGTTGGTATACATCTCCATGAAGATGCCCGTCTTAGGAGAGTACAGCGAGGCACACACCACGGTGTCGTCGCCCTTGCCGTCCTTCCATGTGTTCAGGCAGAAGTTGTGGTCGTAGCCCATTGCATTCTGTATCTGGTCATACTGCGACTGGATGCTGTCGCCTACGGCATGAGGTGTGCGGAAGTCGAAGGGAGTACCCTCTACATCGCGAATCTCACCTGTTGGAATATACTTGGCGTCAGAGGCTGTAAACTTGTCTGCGTTGACATACAGCACCTGGTCGTAAGCAGCCTGTGTGAAGTCGCCTGAGAGATTATAATAGTTGTGGTTGGTCTGGTTGATGATGGTAGGCTTGTCAGTTTCAGCCTCCCATGTGATGTCCAGCATGTTGTCAGCTGTAATCTTATATGTCGTCACAGCCTTCACGGTGCCGGGGAAGCCATTCTCGCCATCCTCAGCCACGATGGTCAGCTTCAGGATGCTGTCACCTACCTGCTCAGCCTCGTACACCTGGTTCATCCAACCCGTCGTACCACCGCCGTGCAGGCAGTTCTCGTTGTCGTTGACCTTCAGCTGGTAGATGGAGTCGTTCAGCTTGAACTGGGCGTTCTTGATGCGGTTGGCATAGCGACCTACGCTGCTTCCGTAGTCGGAGGGCGAGTTCAGGGTGTCAGCATACTGTCTGATGTTGTCGAAGCCCAGCACCACGTCGACAGGCTTGCCGTCCTTGTCGGGAACCACCAGACTTACCACGCGTCCGCCGTAGTTGGTGATGCACACCTCCATGCCGCTGCCGTTCTTCAGCGTATACAGCTTCACGGGCTTCTCGTTAATCAGCGTATCAAACTTGGCAGGGTCAAGACCCGATACCGTCAGTGCCTTCTGCTCACCAGAGGCACAAGCAGACAACAGGGCTGCAGCCACCGTCATTCCTGCAAAAACTGTCTTCAAGTTTCTCATTGTTTTGGTATTCGTTTTTAGTCACGTTCTTAATTTGGGTGTAAAATTACACATTATTTTTGATATGACCATAAAAAAGCCGGAGAATTTTGTTCTCCGGTGTTATTTTTACACTTTTTTAAGAAAGGAAACCTGTTTCTGCTCCCCGAAGTCCTATTTTCGTCGCACCAGCTCCAGTGTCTTGGGCAGCTTGCGCCATTTTCCCTTATGGGGTATTTTGAGGGTGCTTCCTGAGCCTTGACGAAGCACATACAGGGTGTCGTTCTCGCGAGTCAGCGTGGCTTTCAGGTCCTCGGAGCCATAGTCGTTTATGAGCTGCAGCTCAGCCTCCTTCTCGTCCTTGACATGGCACGAAGTGATGACCCAGCAGAAGGAGTTGTACCGCTTGCCCAGGAATCCAGGTAGGGGTCCATAGAGCTCCTGACCTGGAATCTCGATGTTCTGGTCGTAGAAGTTGATGCGCATGTAAACCTGATACTCATTATTTATAAGGTACGCGCGAAAGCTGTCATTTCTGTCTTGTGCGGCACCGTGCAGAACGCCAAAGTAAGACAGAAGGAGTGTGATCAGTATCTTTTTCATATTTCGTCCTATTTGGGGGCAAAAGTACTAAATCTATATCAATAAAATATCGTTTACGTTGAAAATTAATGTGAAAACATAGCAGAATTTTAATTTTTTTAAGTACCTTTGCGGCCATAATACATGTATTAACAATGGGAAAGATTTATTTAAAGCCTGATTACATCTTTGAGTCGAGCTGGGAAGTATGTAATAAAGTAGGTGGAATCTACACCGTACTTTCCTCGCGCGCAAAGACGCTTCAGGACGAGATGAAGGACCGTATCATCTTTATTGGTCCCGACTTCTGGAAGGAAAATGAAAGTCCGTATTTCAAGGAAGACAGTTCGCTCTTTGCCGAATGGCAATGGACAGCCAAAGAACAGGGCCTGAAGGTCAGGGTAGGCCGTTGGACCGTTCCTGGCGAGCCGATAGCCATATTGGTGGACTTCAACCCCTTCTTTGAACAGAAGAACGAGATCTATGGCTGGCTGTGGGAGCACTACAGCGTGGACTCGCTCCATGCCTATGGCGACTACGACGAGGCCTCTATGTTCTCGTATGCCGCTGCCTTGGTGGTAGAGAGTTTCTACACGTTTAACGTTCAATGTGCAGCTTTCAACGCCGACACCAAGGTGATCTACCATGCCAACGAGTGGATGTGTGGTTTGGGTGCGCTGTACATCAACAGCAAGCTGCCTAAGATAGGAACTGTCTTCACCACCCATGCCACCAGCATCGGACGTTCTATCGCCGGCAACCAGAAGCCGCTCTATGACTATCTGTTTGCCTACAATGGCGACCAGATGGCCGGTGAGCTGAACATGCAGTCGAAGCACTCTATTGAGAAGCAGACAGCCCTGCATGTTGACTGCTTCACCACGGTGAGCGACATTACCGCTAACGAATGTAAGGAACTGCTGGACAAGCCCGTCGACGTGGTATTGCCCAACGGTTTTGACAATAGCTTTGTACCCAAGGCAGCACAGTTTACCTGCAAGCGTAAGGCTGCCCGTAAGCGTCTGTTGGATGTAGCCAATGCGCTGCTTGGAGAAACACTTGACGACGATACGCTGATAGTTTCTACGTCAGGACGTTACGAGTTCCGCAACAAGGGTATCGACGTCTTCGTAGAAGCTATGAACCGTCTGCTGCGCGACCGTGACCTGAAGAAGAAGGTTCTGGCCTTCATCGAGGTGCCCGGTTGGGTAGGAGAGCCCCGCAAGGACTTACAGGATCGACTGAAGGCCGGTGGTCAGTTCGACACCCCGCTGGATGTACCCCAGGTTACGCACTGGCTCCACAACATGAGCCACGACAACGTGCTGGGCATGCTGAAATACTACGATATGCACAACCGCAAGGAAGACAACGTGAAGGTCATCTTCCTGCCCTGCTATCTGGACGGCAAGGACGGCATTGTCAACATGACCTACTACGACGTGGTGCTGGGCAACGACCTGTGCATCTACCCGTCGTACTACGAACCTTGGGGCTATACGCCGCTGGAGGCCGTAGCCTTCAAGGTGCCTTGCATCACCACCGACCTGGCTGGCTTCGGTCTGTGGGCCAACAAGGAGTTTGGTCACTATGGCGAGCTGACTGACGGTGTGAAGGTCATCCACCGCACCGACTATAACTACTCGGAGGTGGCCGACAACATCAAGGATACCGTTGCCACTTTCTCCGCTATGGACCAGAAGCAGGTCGATGCCTGCCGCAAGGCTGCTGACCAGCTGTCGAAGAAAGCCCTGTGGAGTGAGTTCATTGGGTTCTACCATAAGGCCTACGACATAGCCCTTCGCAAAGCCGAGGCCAGAAAAAGTGAGAAGTAACAGATTTCAAAAAACATATTTTAACATATCATTATGAAGATTAAAGCAGATTATGCAAATGCTCCACAGTGGAAGGAGTTGACCGTTAAGTCAAGCCTTCCTGAGCAACTGAAGTGTTTGGATGAGATTGCCCACAACATGTGGTGGGTATGGAACTTCGAGGCCCGTGACCTGTTCCGCGACCTTGACCCTGAGATTTACCATGACGTGAAGCACAATCCCGTGATGCTCCTGGAGCGCCTGACCTTTGAACGTAAGGAGGCCATCCTGAAGGACAAGTCGCTGATGAAACGCGTCAAGGATGTTTATGCACAGTTCCGTAGCTATATGGACGTCAAGCCCGACAGCAAGCGCCCAAGTGTGGCTTACTTTTGCATGGAGTATGGTATTCACTCAGCCCTGAAGATTTACTCTGGCGGTCTGGGAATGCTGGCTGGTGACTATGTGAAGGAGGCTTCCGACTCTAACGTCGACATGTGTGCCGTTGGTTTCCTTTATCGTTTCGGCTACTTCACACAGAGCCTTGCGATGGACGGACAGCAGATTGCCAACTACGAGGCTCAGAACTTCGGTTCGCTGCCTATCGAGCGTCAGCTCGACAAGGACGGCAATCCTCTGGTGATTGACGTACCTTATACCAACTATCAGGTTCACGCCTATGTATGGCGCGTGAATGTAGGTCGCGTAAAGCTCTACCTGCTCGATACGGATAACGAGATGAACTCAGACTTCGACAAGCCTATCACCCACAGCCTCTATGGTGGCGACTGGGAGAACCGTCTGAAGCAGGAAATCCTGCTGGGTATCGGTGGTATGCTACTGCTGAAGAAGCTGGGCATCAAGAAGGATATCTATCATTGCAACGAGGGTCACGCAGCACTCTGCAACCTGCAGCGTCTGTGCGATTATATCGAGGAAGACGGTCTGACATTCAACCAGGCTCTCGAGCTGGTTCGTGCCAGCGGTCTGTATACCGTTCACACTCCCGTACCCGCAGGTCACGACTACTTCGAGGAGGGTCTGTTCGGCAAGTATATGGGTGGTTATCCCCAGAAGCTGGGCATCACCTGGGACGAGTTCATCGGTATGGGTCGTACCAACCCCGAAGACAAGGGTGAGAAGTTCTGTATGTCAACCTTCGCCTGCAACACCTGTCAGGAGGTTAACGGTGTGTCTATGCTCCACGGATGGGTTTCTCAGAAGATGTTCGCTCCTATCTGGAACGGCTACTTCCCCGAGGAGAACCACGTGGGCTATGTGACCAACGGTGTTCACTTCCCCACATGGGCTGCTGCTGAGTGGCGTGCTGTCTACAGCAAGTACTTCGATGCTAAGTTCATGGGCGACCAGTCGAACGAGGAGATCTGGCACGGTATC
>JAFPEE010000079.1 GCA_017389705.1 Prevotella sp. | reverse complement strand
GCACTACGGTGGGCACCGTTACCTCTTCCTTGGTCTCAGCCTTCAGGGGCACCACGATGTTGCCGTCATACTTGCGCTTATAGTCAAGGAAGGCCTGGTAAATGCCACTACCCAACTGGGCCACACCGTCGCTGGAGTTCAGGTACCGCTCCTCATCAGGTGTAGAGATGAAGCCTAACTCTATCAGACAGCTGGGCATCGACGTCTCACGCAGCACCAGGAAGCCAGCCTGCTTCACGCCTTTGTTCTGACGCCCGGCAATGGCGCAGGTGCGTCTCTGCACATATTTGGCCAGCTCTACGCTCTGTGCCATGTTGTGGTCCTGCATGAACTCAAACATGATGTAGCTCTCCGAGGAGCGTGGGTCGAAGCCCTGGTAGCGCTGCTTATAGTCCGTCTCGTACAGGATGACCTCGTTCTCGCGCTTAGCAACAGCCAGGTTGTCGGCTGCGCGGTGCATACCTAATGTATAGGTTTCCATGCCTCGCGAGATACGTCCCTTAGGCAGGGCATTGGTATGTACGGAGATAAACAGGTCGGCCTTGTTCCTGTTGGCAATGTCGGCACGGGTATGCAGGGGGATGAAGACGTCGGTCTTACGGGTATAGATGACCTTCACGTCAGGACAGTTGCGCTCCACCAGCCTGCCAAAGGCCAGGGCCACATTCAGGTTGATGGTCTTCTCCTTCGTCAGCGAGCCGATGGCTCCTGTGTCGTGTCCACCATGTCCTGCGTCAATGACCAGCGTGAATTTCTTCGACTTGGCAGTCGAAGTGTAGCTTGTCGTCTTCCTGGCAGCAACAGCCGTCACCGCCATCAATATCATCAAACCTATCAGAAGCAGTATCCTATTCTTCATTGCGGGTGCAAAATTACGAATTAGCGGGCAAAAAGCCAAATATTTTCCAATAAAAGCCTGCGCCTGCCTATTGTGTCTTGTCTTTTGTCAAGTGAACTTCCACACCAGCGCCCTCGCAGTCGCCACCGATAGGCGGATTCAGCTTGGTGATGGTCAGGTCTATGGACTGCACATGGGGGAAGGTGATGAACACCTGCCGGGCTATGCGCCCTGCCACGTGCTCCACCAGCTGCGACGTGATGCTCATCTCGTGCTCTATGAGTCTGTACAGCACACCGTAGTCGAGTGCCACCTCCAGCATGTCGTGCTCCATGGCCATGCTGATGTCTACCCCACAACGGATAGAGACCAGGAAGTCCTGACCCACCGTCTGCTCCTGAGGCAGCACACCGTGATAGGCATGAAACCGCGCCTCCTTAATATATATATATGACTCCATCCTTCTTAATCCTTAACTCTTAATTCTTAACTCTCCACTCTCCACTTATCCACATCTCGACGAACCGCAGTTCTTGCAAATCAGACAGCCCTCCTGATATACCAAGCTCTCCGAGCCACAGTTAGGACACTTCTGACCTTTGGCCTCCGTGCCGTCCTGGATGTACTTCTTCAGGGCACGCTCCACACCGACCTTCCACGTGTTGATGCTCTCCGACTTCAGCTGCAGCGAAGATACCAGCTTGATGACGTGGTCTATCGGCATACGGTAGCGCAGCACACCGGAGATGAGCTTAGCGTAGTTCCAGTACTCGGGGTTGAACTTCTCCGACAGACCCTCGACGGTGGTCTTGTAGCCACGCTTGTTCTCAAACTGGAAGTCGTAGCGCTTCGTGCCGTCCTCGTTCACCTGCTTGATAATCCTGCCCTTGGTCACCGTCTTTGGCAGCACTATGCCCTCATCGTCGTCCTGCAGACCTGTGAAGATCTCGTAGGGATAGCCGTCCAGCAGACCCACAAAGGCCACCCACTTGTCCTTGTTGTTCTGGAAGCGCACCACGTCGCACTCCAGCTCCTTGGGACGCACCTCCGTTACCTCAGGGTGCTTGCAGGGCGTCTCGGTCTTCTGCTCTATGTTGTTGTCCTTGGTGGTGTCCTCGGACTCTTTCTTATTATCTTTCTTCGTCACGCTGATCATCACACCGGCACGACTGCCGTCACGGTAGATGGTACAGCCCTTACAACCCGAGCGCCACGCCTCGACATACAGGCGGTTCACCAGGGCCTCGTCAACGTCGTTGGGCAGGTTGACGGTGACGCTGATGGAGTGGTCCACCCACTTTTGGATGGCCCCCTGCATGCGCACCTTCATCAGCCAGTCCACATCGTTGGCGGTGGCTTTATAGTACGGCGACTTAGCCACCAGCTCGTCTATCTCCTCCTGGGTGTAGCGCTTGGTGGTGTCCAGGCCGTTTACCTTCATCCACTCCATGAACTTCGGGTGGTAAACGATGTACTCCTCGAACGAGTCGCCTACCTCGTCCACGAAATCAATGTGTACATCCGTATCGTTGGGGTTCACCTTACGGCGACGCTTGTAGACGGGCAGGAACACCGGTTCTATGCCACTCGTCGTCTGCGTCATCAGCGAGGTGGTGCCCGTCGGGGCTATGGTCAGACAGGCTATGTTCCGTCGGCCGTACTTCACCATGTCGGCATACAGCTGCTCGTCAGCCTGCTTCAGGCGCAGGATGAAGGGATTCTCCTGCTCGCGCTGGGCGTCATAAATCTCAAAGGCGCCACGCTCCTTGGCCATCTCCACACTCGAACGGTAGGCATTCAGCGCCAGCGTCTGGTGTACATTGACGCTGAAGTCCGTAGCCTCCTGAGTACCATAGCGCAGTCCCATGGCGGCTATCATGTCTCCCTCGGCTGTGATGCCCACACCCGTACGGCGGCCCTTTGAGCTCTTGGCCTTGATCTTCTCCCACAGATGCACCTCGGCACCCTTCACCTCCATGGACTGCGGGTCGCTGTCCACCTTCTGCATGATGAGGTCTATCTTTTCCAGCTCCAGGTCTACGATGTCGTCCATCAGACGCTGGGCCTTCTGCACATGCTTCTTGAACAGCTCATAGTCGAAGTAGGCATCCTTCGTGAAGGGCTTCTTCACATAGCTATACAGGTTAATGCTCAGCAGACGGCACGAGTCGTAGGGACACAACGGTATCTCGCCGCAGGGATTCGTCGACACGGTGCGGAAGCCCAGGTCGGCATAGCAGTCGGGAATGCTCTCCTTGAGAATCGTGTCCCAGAACAGCACACCGGGCTCGGCACTCTTCCATGCATTATGGACTATCTTCTCCCACAGGTCCTTAGCCGAAATGGTTTTCTTCACCACAGGGTTGTCGCCCGTAATGGGGAACTGCTGCACGTAGGGCTTATCCTCTGTGGCACAGCGCATGAACTCATCGTCAAGCTTCACGCTGACGTTGGCTCCCGTCACCTTTCCCTCAGTCATCTTGGCGTCGATAAACGCCTCAGAGTCCGGATGCTTGATGCTTACCGACAGCATCAGGGCACCACGCCGCCCGTCCTGGGCTACCTCGCGCGTACTATTACTATAACGCTCCATAAAGGGTACCAGACCCGTCGAGGTCAACGCTGAGTTGTGCACCGGCTGACCCTTTGGGCGGATGTGGCTCAGGTCGTGACCCACACCGCCACGGCGTTTCATCAGCTGTACCTGCTCCTCGTCAATGCGCATCACCGCACCATACGAGTCAGCATCGCCGTCCAGACCTATCACGAAACAGTTCGACAACGACGCTATCTGGTGGTTGTTGCCTATGCCCGTCATCGGACTGCCGGCAGGCACTATATAACGGAAATGGTCCAGCAGGTCAAAGACCTCCTGAGCCGTCATCGCATTCTTGTATTTCTTCTCTATTCGGGCTATCTCGTTGGCCAGACGCCAGTGCATCTGCTCAGGCGACTTCTCATAGATATTGCCAAACGAGTCCTTCATCGCGTACTTGTTAACCCATACGCGGGCGGCTAACTCGTCGCCGCCAAAATAAGCAAGCGAGGCATCAAAGGCCTCTTCATAAGTATATGTCTGCATCGTTTTGATAGATTTTGGGTGCAAAGATACGAAAAAGTTTTCTCTTTTGGGAAACTTTTCGCACTTTTCTCCCCAAAAAGTTTCCCGTTTTAGAAAACTTTGAGTAATTTTGCAGCATGAAAAATCTATCAACTCGTCGCACTATCCGTAAATACAGCGACCAAGAAGTGAGTGAGGAATTGTTGAACCGGCTAATGACCGAGGCAGCACGTACACAAACCATGGGCAACCTGCAGCTATACAGCGTCGTCGTCACCCGCAGCAGCGAGATGAAACAGCGCCTGGCACCGGCCCATTTCAACCAACCCATGGTCACCCAGGCCCCGGTGGTGCTTACCATCTGTGCCGACTTCCACCGCACCACGCGCTGGTGCCAGGAGCGCAAGGCCAACCCCGGCTACGACAACTTCCTGTCGTTCCAGAATGCCGCCATCGATGCCCTGCTCTACACGCAAACCCTCTGCAACCTGATGGACGAGGAAGGGCTGGGCTACTGCTACCTGGGCACCACCGTCTACATGCCCCAGCAGATTATCGACGTCCTGCAGCTGCCCCAGCTCACCATGCCTGTCGCCACCCTCACCGTAGGCTGGCCTGACGAGAATCCTCCCCTCTCCGACCGTCTGCCCCTCGAGAGCTTTGTGCATAGCGAGACCTACCGCGACTACACCCCCGACGACATCGACACCTACTATCATTATAAGGAACAGCTGGAGGAGAACCGCCACTTCTGCGAGATCAACCAAAAAGAGACCCTCGCCCAGATCTTCACCGACATCCGCTATACCAGGAAAGACAACGAGGCCATGTCTGAAGGACTCCTTGCCGCCCTCAAGCACCAGGGATTTCTGTAAGCCCACGAGGTACAAGACAGAAAACAAAAACAGCAGAGAAGATGAAAGACAACCAGGAAGAGTTTTTCCCCATAGTGGATGAAGAGGGAACGGTGACAGGCAGGGCGACGCGTGGCGAGTGTCATAACGGGTCACGTCTGCTGCATCCCGTGGTACACCTGCATGTGTTTAACTCGCGCGGTGATGTGTACCTGCAGAAACGCCCTTTATGGAAAGATATACAGCCCGGGAAATGGGACACGGCGGTAGGCGGCCACCTGGACTACGGCGAGACACCGGAGGAGGCGCTGCGGAGAGAGGTGCGCGAGGAGCTGGGCATCACCGACTTCGAGCCTCAGTACATGGGTAAGTATGTGTTCGACAGCAAGCGCGAAAGGGAGCTGGTGTACGTGAACCGCACAACATACGACGGTGAGATAGCGCCTTCGAAGGACGAGCTGGACGGCGGGCGTTTCTGGACGATGCAGGAGATTAGGGCTGCGATGGGCAGGGCTGGCCAGCCTGATGCCACGGAGCTGCTGACTCCGAACTTTGAGCAGGAGTTTCAGCGTTTCTTCCTTGAGAAATCATTATAGAGACTTCTTAATAGGGCCATTTGCCGGCGACTGTGCCTGCAAGGATGCCCTCGAGGGCGATGGGGTTGAAGGCACGCTGAAGGCGACAGCTGGGTCGGTGGCTGAGGCGATGCTGGTGCTGGGTGTCTGTATGATGAGAGTGCGCTGGGCATTGCGTCCTCCCGTGGCACGTACGGTATTGACAAAGGTCTTGGTGGAGCTGCTGAAGCCCTCAACCTCAATCCAACCGCCATCCCAGTGGTCGTTGAGCACGACATAGAGTCCGTCGTTCAGGCAGTAGCGCACGATTTCCTGGACACGGCTGAGCCAGGCAGGGTCTATACGTCACTGGGCATCGCAATGGACATTCCAGGCACAGGGTATGCGTACGGAGCGGAAACCCTGAGCCTTGACGAAGTCGATAATCTGCTGCGTGGTACGGGTGTCCTGCCAGCCTGTTTCGCCCTCAGTGGCCTCCAGCGTATTGCCGAGGTTCCAACCAGGATACATCTGCCGTGCCTGTTCGCGGGCACCGGCATAAACAATGGTGACAACCAGGAGGGTTGCCAGCATGAGGAGGTAGCGTCTTTTCTGCATTCTTCTTGAACTTTATAACATGTTTCTTTACTGCTTCTTCTTGGCAGAGGTCTCGCGGATGACGAGCTGCTGGGGCACAATCTCCTTATACACCTTGGCATCGCCATTGATGTTCTTGAGCAGGAGACGGCAAGCGGTGACACCCATGAGGTGTGACTGGTCCTCGATGGCAGACATCCGCGGGGTGACATAGGCCGCATGGGCATCGTCGGTGAAGCCTATCAGGGCAACATCGTCAGGGATGCGCAGGCCACACTCCTTGATGGCTGTAAAGGCCGCAAAGGTGATGATGTCGTTGAAGGCGAGGATGGCATCAGGGCGATTGGGCATCTGCAGCAGGCGTTTGGTGGCGTCGAGGGCTACCTGATAGTCTATCTTGTCGCAAACGACCAGGTCGCGATTTATGGGGATATGACGTTCACGCAAGGCTTCCAGATAGCCGTGCTTGCGGCGACGCACCATGTCCAGGTGGTTGGGTCCTCCCAGGAAGGCTACATGCTGGCTGCCGGTATCGAGGAGGTGCAGGGTGGCCTGTTGGGCAGCCTCGTCACCATTGGCGGTGACGCTGGAGAACTGGTCTGTCAGACAGGTGCGCCCGAAGAATACCAGGGGGATGCCCATCTCGGCTATCTCCTGATAATGGTGGTAGTCGGTGGTGTTCTGTGCCAGGCAGGCAATGATGCCCTCGACATGCAGTCCTACGAAGTTGTCGACTGCCAGCTCCTCGTCCTCATAGCTCTCATGGCTGTTGGCGCTGATGACGCTATAGCCGGCACGGCGGGCCTCATCCTCGATGCCGTCGAGCACAGCAGCATAGTAGTGCGTCACCAGATTGGGCACCACGACACCTATCATCTTAGGGGCCTCCTTGCGCAGACTCTGCGCAAAGGGGTTGGGACGGTAGTTCAGCCTCTTGGCCAAATCCTTCACCCGCTGCTGCATCTCCTTACCTATCTCGGGGGAGTTGCGCAGGGCGCGGCTGACGGTGGCTATGCTGACTCCCAGCTCTTGAGCCAAGTCCTTCAGCGAGGTGCGGCGTTGCTTCTTATTTACCATGTTGAGGTCTATTATCCGTGCAAAGATACACAATTTTGGGGAATCCGCAAACGTTTACGTGAGATTTTTACGCATTTTTGATGCAATCGTAGGAAAAAGTGCGTATCTTTGCAGCGTGAAATTCAGAATGAGTAATGAATAGTTGATAATAAGTTAGTTAGAAAAGAATTAGGGATGTCGTGAGACATCCCTAGTTTTTTTGTACCTCTATTTCTTCTTGACGTTCAGCGACGAGATATCGATGTCGCCTGAGCCTCGCTTATAATAGTTATACTCGTTGACACTACCAGAGAGTCTGATATCACCGGAGCCTACCAGCCGCACATCAATCTTGCCACAGTCCTTGAGGTGCATCTTGATGTCGCCGGAGCCCTTCAGCTCCATCTTCGTTAGGGCGACCTTCTGCTGGTTCATCTTCAGGTCTCCGGAGCCTACCACCTCTACGGCTGTATTCCGGGTGACGACCTTCTTCAGTTCTACATCGCCCGAGCCAAGGAGTGACACCTTGATATTGTCGCAGATGATGTCGTAGAAGTCGATGTCGCCAGAGCCTTTCAGGCGGATGTCCAAATTGTCGGTATCGAGGTGTCGCTTGCACTCGAAGTCACCGGAGCCCTTCAGCTCTATGCCCAGGAAGTCGGGAGAGGTGACATAGACTGTCACGTCGTCGCCACGGTTGTTGCCTAAGCTGAGCATCTTTCCTTTCATGCTCACCACCAGCTTGTTACCCTCCACACGGGTCTCCACCTGCTTGATGACACGTTTGGGAGCCTTGACAAATACCGAGAAGGTGTCGGCCTGCTGATACTTCACATCCAGCGATCCCAGCTGTTCTATGCGTTCAAAGCCCTTCAAAGAACGACGTTCCACGACTCTGTTGTCGCCACTGATTTCCGTCACGACTTTTGCACTCACCGACAGCACGCCGATTGCCATCACCAATAATAAAAACCTTTTCATACATTTACATTTTTAGGATTGTTCTTACTGATTAGACGCAGAAAGGGAGCAAGAAGTTGCAAAGGGAAGAAAAAAGTTTTCCGCGTACCTTAATTATATATATAGGAGGAGGAAAACAAGCCTTGGAGGATGGGTTACGCCTTGTCCAGATCGAGCCAGAAGGTGGAGCCCTCGTTGAGCTTCGACTCGACACCCACCTCGCCATTCAGCGTCAGCGCCATGCTGCGGCAGATGCTCAAGCCAAGACCTGTGCCGGGGATAAACTCGTCGACCTTGACAAAGCGCTCAAAGAGGTGTTCGTTGCACATCTCCTGGGGTATGCCCTTGCCTGTATCCTGGACATAGATGTGCCACTTGCCTTCCTGCTCTGTACAGCCCAGCGTCACCTGTCCGGCAGTAGTAAACTTGATGGCGTTGTTCAGGTATTGGTTCAGGATTTCACGCACCCTGTCGCGGTCGGTAGTCAGCATGGGTAGCATCTCCTCTTGAGCCACGACGATGCCCAGGCCCTTCTCGTCGGCCTGCAGCCGGTACTTGTCTGTCAACTCTTTGAAGAGCTGGCCCAGCTCGAAGGTAGACTTCTTAAGCTCACCAGCGCCACGAGCCTCCAGTTTCGACATGCTGACGATGTCGTCAAAGATGCGCAACAGCTGGGTGTTGTTTTGCTTGATAAGGTTTATCAGATTCTGACGCTCTTCGTCACTCTCTACCATGGGCAGCACATCGCTGAAGCCGACAATGGCATTCAACGGGGTACGGATCTCATGACTGATATTGGCCAAGAAGGCAGACTTCAGACGGTCGCTCTCCTCAGCATGGTAGACAGCATCCATCAAGGCACTCTCTATCTCCTTTTGCTGGTCAATACGCATCAGCGTGCCGACAACACTCAGGGGATTGCCCTGGTTGTCGCGCTTGTCGATGGTGGCAAAACTCTCACTCCAATAGGTCCGGTCTGTATGGGGCACCTGCATCTGGTACTGGGCATGGAACACATCTATCTTACCTGAGAGCAGGTCGTCGTAACCACTTCTTACCATATCCTGATATTCCGGGGCTACGTGGTCAATGATATCGTCTATCGTGGTTCCGGGTGGAATGACGACGCTGTCGTTATTGTCACGGTAGTCGGTATCAAACGAGAAAACGCGTGTCGACACATCCAAACGCCAGATGGCCAGCTTCATGGCCTTCAGCACGAGGTCGTATTCTACAGAGTGTACCTTAACCTTGGAGAGCAGCTTCAGGTCGAACTTCAAGGCCTTATGCTGACGGTACTGTAACGCCAGTATGACGAGGGCTATCACCAGGACGGGAACACCCACCAACCATACCAGAACCTCCAGCTGCAAGAGCGAGCGAAGGCTGAAAAGAACTATAGAACTGGGTACGGTCATCGTCAGCATTTTATTTATCAAGGGCAAAATTACATAAAAATCATGAATTATGAATGAAGTATTAAGAATTATTTGTATCTTTGCACCATATTTATAAATTTACATCATGACACAAGAATTTGAAATGATCGCCAAGACCTTTATGGGCCTTGAGTCCGTTTTGGCGAAAGAATTGACGCAGTTGGGCGCAAAAAATGTACAGGAAGGACGTCGTATGGTGTCCTTCACAGGTGATAAGGAAATGATGTACCGTGCTAACTTCCAACTGCATACAGCTATCCGAATCTTAAAACCCATCAAACATTTCAAGGCATTGTCAGCTGACGATGTCTACGAGGGTGTCAAAACCATTGACTGGACAGAATATCTGGAGCTGGACAAGACGTTCGCCGTAGACTCCGTGGTATTCTCCGAGGAGTTCCGTCATTCCAAGTTCGTGGCCTACAAAGTCAAGGATGCCATCGTAGACCAGTTCCGCGAGAAGACGGGACAGCGTCCGAATATCAGCATTACCAACCCTGACATCCGCCTGCATATCCATATTGCCGATGTGGCCCCCGGCAAGAGCGAGTGTACGCTGTGTCTGGACTCCAGCGGTGAGAGCCTGCACCGTCGCGGCTACCGTCAGGAGTCTGTCGAGGCCCCTCTGAACGAGGTATTGGCAGCAGGCATGATTCTAATGACGGGCTGGCAGGGCGAGAGCGACTTCATAGACCCCATGTGTGGCTCCGGCACCTTGCTCATCGAGGCTGCCCTCATAGCCCACAACATGGCACCGGGCCTGTTCCGCAAGGAGTTTGCCTTCGAGAAATGGTCTGACTTCGATGCCGACTTGTTTGACAAGATATACAACGACGACTCGCAGGAACGTGAGTTCAACCACCACATCTATGGCTACGATGTCGACATCAAGGCTGTCAACACGGCACGGCTGAATGTCAAGGCAGCAGGTCTGACAAATGACATCACCGTGACGGAGCAGGACTTCAAGGACTTCACACAGCCCAGCGAGCCTTCCATCATGGTGACGAACCCTCCCTATGGCGAGCGTATCTCGACGCCCAACCTGCTGGCTACCTACAAGATGATTGGTGAGCGTCTGAAGCATCAGTTTACCGGCAATGACGCCTGGGTGCTGAGCTACCGTGAGGAGTGCTTCGAACAGATAGGTCTGAAGCCCTCTATCAAGATTCCGTTGTATAACGGTTCACTGGAGTGTGAGTTCCGCAAGTACCAGATGTTTGACGGCAAGATGCGCGTCTACCGTGAAGAAGGAGGCGTCGTCAAGACTGAGGAGGAGAAGCGCCAGATGGCAGAGAAACACCGTTTCAAGAAGGAGCGTGAGTTCAAGAAGCGTCTGGACGAACAGGAGGAGAATGAAGGTGCCGACATCCGCAACTTCAAGTTCCACTCGCTGGAAGACAGGAAGTCCCGTGAGCCGAGAAGCTCTCGTGAGCCCAGGGAAGGCAGAGACAGCAGAGGTGCCAGGGACTCCAGAGGTTCAAGACCCTCGAGAGACTCCCGCGGCTCTAAGAAGCCCTTCAACAAGGGGGGACGCAATTTTGACAACAAAGGTGGCCGCGGCTTTGACAAGAAAGGCGGACGCGACTTTGGGAAAAAGAATAGGAGGTTCCACGATGAAGACGATGACTAAGCAACTGTCAGCCCTACTGGTGCTCCTATTCCTACTGGTTCTCTTATCCCTATCCCATCTGCCCATGAGTGCTCAGGAGAAAAAGCTTTTCACGCTGGAAGACCTCAACTTCGGAGGCAAGAACTTCCGCAACCTGCAACCTGAGAACCTGTGGCTGACGTGGTGGGGCGACCAGCTGATGTATCAGGATGCAGAAGAGGGCGGCACCATAGAAAGCAGAAAAGACAAGAAGTCTGCGGCAGGCACTGTAGAAACAAAGCTCTTCACGCTGGAGGAGGTAGGTAGCGATTTCCATTCTGCGCTCTCAGCAGCATACCCCTATGCTGACCAGCCCCTCGTCCTGCTTAAGAACAGCAAGCGACGCGTGCTCTATGACTGGCAGCAGAAGAAGATTATATGGCAGCAGAGCTGCGAGGGTGAGACCAACAGCGACTGGAATAAGCAGTCACGGGCCGTGGCCTATGTCAAGGACTGCCAGCTCTACATCCGCCAGGCTGACGACAAGGAAGTACGGCTGACAAAGGACGGCAGCCGTGAGATAGTCTATGGACAGAGCGTACACCGCAACGAGTTCGGCATCATGAAAGGCACTTTCTGGAGTCCTGACGGACAACGGCTGGCCTTTTACAGAATGGACCAGACGATGGTCAGCGACTATCCGCAGGTAGACATCTTCCCCCGTGTGGCCTCTTACGAGCCTGACAAATACCCCATGGCCGGAGAGTCATCACACATCGTCACCGTTGGCGTCTACGACCTTGCTAGCGGCAAGACCGTCTATCTGAAGACTCCTGTAGGCGCTGTCAGTGGCGACTCCACAACATCCTCTACGCCCATCTACTTCACCAACATAGCCTGGAGCCCTGATGCCAAGACGATTTATATGTTCGAGCTGAACCGAGACCAGAACGACTGTCGTCTGGTAAGCTACGACGCCCTGACTGGTGAGCGCAAGGCCGAACTTTACAGAGAGACTAGCGAGAAGTACGTTGAGCCGCTGCACCCCATCCAGTTCCTGCCGTGGAACCAAAACCTGTTCATCATGCAGAGCCAGCGCGACGGCTACAACCATCTATATATATATAATAAGGAGGGGAAACTCATCAAGCAGCTGACCAGCGGCCGATGGGTGGTACAAGAGGTGCTGGGCTTCAACAAAAAGCAACGTAGCATCCTCATCACCTCCAACGAGGCCAACCCCATACAGCATAACACCTGGGCTGTCGATGTGAAGACAGGACGCCGCACCCTGCTCGACAACGGACGTGGCTCACACCATGCCGTACTGTCGGAAAGTGGACAGCTGCTCTATGACAAGTATACTGAGCCTGACGTGCCTCGCAACATAGACCTGGTAGACATCCATCACACAACCCCTAAGGTCTCGCACCTGCTGATAGCTGCCGACCCGTGGAAGGACTACGTGCAACCCATCTTCGAGAGTGGCACCATCAAGGCTGCTGACGGTACGACAGACCTCTACTACCGCATGGTGAAGCCCCACGACTTCGACGCTGGCAAAAAATATCCTACCGTAGTCTATGTCTACGGAGGTCCTCATGCCCACAACGTCGAGGCTGCCTGGCACTGGTATAGCCGCTCCTGGGAAACCTACATGGCACAGAAGGGATACATTTTGTTCATCCTTGACAACCGTGGCAGCGAGAGTCGGGGACGCGACTTCGAGCAGGCTACCTTCCGCCAGCTGGGACAGGTGGAGATGCAAGACCAGATAAAAGGTGTGGAGTACCTGAAGTCCCTGCCCTACGTCGATGCCAACAGACTGGGTGTTCATGGCTGGTCGTTTGGTGGTTTCATGACCATCTCGCTGATGACCAACTACCCGGATGTGTTCAAGGTAGGAGTAGCTGGCGGTCCCGTCATCGACTGGAAATGGTACGAGGTGATGTATGGCGAGCGCTATATGGACACACCACAGCAGAATCCGGAGGGCTATGCCAAGACAAGCCTCATCGACAAAGCCAAGAACCTGAAGGGCCGTCTGCAAATCATTACCGGCTACAACGACAATACCGTTGTGCCACAGCACTGCCTTTCCTTCCTCGATGCATGTATCAAGGCTGGCACACAGCCCGACTTCTTTGCCTATCCTGGCGAGGAGCATAACATGCGAGGCCATGCCTCGGTGCATCTGCACGAGCGCATCACACAGTATTTTGAAGACTACTTAAAATAAGACTATGAAAGAAGAGCAAATCCTCGTCCGCATCACAGGTCAGGACCGTCCTGGCCTTACCGCTAGCGTCATGGGCATCCTTGCCAAGTACGACGCACAGATTCTGGACATCGGCCAGGCCGACATCCACTCTACCCTCTCGCTGGGCATCCTTATCCGTATGGATGAGATGAAATCAGGACTGGCCATGAAGGAACTGCTGTTCAAGGCTACCGAGCTGGGAGTCAACATCGGCTTCTCACCTATCACCGACGACGAGTACGAAGACTGGGTGGGCCACCAGGGAAAGAACCGTTACATCCTCATGGTGCTGGGACGCCAGCTTGAGGCCAAGCAGATAGAAGCGGCAACACGCATCCTGGCTGACCAGGGGTTGAACATCGACAGCATTCTGCGCCTGACAGGTCGCAAGAGCATTAAGACTCCTGGCAAGCATGTCCGTGCCTGCATCCAGTTCTCGCTGCGTGGCGAGCCTCACAACCGTCAGGAGATGCAGTCGAAGCTGATGAAGCTGTCACAGGAGATGGAGATAGACTTCTCGTTCCAGAAGGACGACATGTTCCGACGCATGCGCCGACTCATCTGCTTCGACATGGACTCGACGCTGATACAGACGGAGTGCATCGACGAGCTGGCGGAGCGCAATGGCGTAGGTGCCGAGGTACGTGCCATCACCGAGAGTGCCATGCGTGGCGAGATTGACTTCAAGGAGAGCTTTACACGGCGTGTAGCCCTGCTCAAAGGACTGGATGTCAGCGTGATGCAGGATATTGCCGAGCACTTGCCCATCACAGAGGGTGTAGACCGTCTGATGAAGATTCTGAAGACCTGCGGATACAAGATTGCCATCCTGTCGGGTGGATTCACCTATTTTGGCGAACATCTGCAGCGTAAATACGGCATCGACTATGTCTATGCCAACGAGCTGGAGATAGGCGACGACGGCAAGCTGACGGGACGCTACGTAGGCGAAGTGGTTGACGGCCACCGCAAGGCTGAGCTGCTGAAGCTCATTGCCCAGGTGGAGAAAGTCAACCTGGCGCAGACCATTGCCGTAGGTGACGGTGCTAACGACCTGCCGATGATTAGTGAGGCCGGTCTGGGCATTGCCTTCCATGCCAAGCCTCGTGTGGTGGCTAATGCTGAGCAGAGCATCAACACCATCGGTCTCGACGGTGTGCTCTACTTCCTTGGATTCAAGGATTCCTACCTTGGTGAACAGGGCAAGCTCTGACAACTGAAAGTTTCCTACCGAGAAACTCATCGTTTCCTACCGACAAAGCAACAGTTTCCTACCGAGAAACTACAGGTTTGTCGGTAGGAAACTTTTTATCACTGGAAAGCTTCGGTGCGCTCAATGATTTCGAGGCACATACGGCTGTTGTGGTAAGGACATTTCCAGAAGCCTGCCTTGTCATCGACGGTGTTCAGGGTTCCATCAGTATGACGACTCCAGTGCCACTCGCCATGCTCATAGTCTATCAGCTGGTCTTTGATGTACTGCCAGCAACGGACAGCCTTGTCGAGGGCGTCCTCGTCGTGGAAATACTGATAGAGGTTGAACCATCCTACTACATTCTCAGCCTGTACCCACCAATGCAGGTCGTCGTCAACATGACCCGTATCGAGGTTGGCCTCGTGAATCATGGATCCGTCGGGGCGCAGTCCCTTGGCAGAGGCCTGAGCCACAATGCGGACTATGGGTTCCACCTTGTCCAGTACATCTCTGTCGCCCAGCACAAGGGCAGCCTCGTGCATCAGCCATGAGCACTCAATGTCGTGACCATAGCTCTCCAAATGGCCTGCACCACGTGTCCAGTCCATCTCGAAGAAGAGGTCAAGATGGTGTGTCTCCGGATTGAGAATCTTGTCTGTAAAGATATTGATGATGTTGCGCAGCGATGCCTCAACGCTATTGATCGTCTCCTGAGGAACCGTCACATTCACCGGGAGCACAGAGCCAATGACAGGCACATAGTCGCACGACTCAGCAGCACGAAACTCGTTCAGACAGCGATAGAGGTTGGCATAGGGTTCAATGATGTGCAGATGGGTGTTCTGCGATTTGGGGAAGTTGGCATCCTGCTCTGACAGGCGCATGTCGGCAATAGGCTGCCAGTCGCGTGTCATGGCCTCGATATAGCCATTGTACTGATGGTCCAGCGCATGTTCTTCTATGCAGGAATAAAGCTGCAAAGCACACTCCAGCGCTTCTCTGTCGCCAGTTGCACGGGCATACTCCGACATGCCGTAGAGCGCAAAGCCGATGGCATAGAACTGCTTACGGGTGTTCAATGGTTTCCCCAGATAGTCAACGCTCCAGTAGACACCACCATATTCCCTATCTATAAAATGCTCTATGAAATACTCTTTGGCATAGGTGGCCATCTCCAAGAACTCAGGCTTACGGAGTACCCGATAAGCCGCAGAGAACGTCCAGAGAATGCGGGCATTGAGGATGGCACCTTTCTCTGCATCCTTATGCAATACCTCCTGAGCATCGACTCGACCGTAGAAACCGCCATGCTCGCGGTCTACCATCTTATCCTGCCAAAAGCGCAGGATGTTGCTTTCAACAACATCCTGCATTTCTTTTCTTAATAGCTTAATATCCATATCAATCTTCGATGGCACGTACTTTCTTCAGTTCAGCATTAATCTTATTGATGCGCTCCGTGGTCAGAGGATAGAACCAGACGATGCACACAGAGAGCAGAGCCACACATGCAGGAATAAAGCTCATAAGCCAGCGCAGACAAGTCAACGCACTATCAGGCTGGACAACGTTGCCTGCAGCCAACAGCTCCGGATCGGTAATGTAGCCAAAGCCAGAGAGCAGCCACAGCACAGCAGCACCACCAATGGCACCACCAAACTTCTGAGCCATCGACGACGACGAGAAGATAAGACCCGTCGAGGCTGTCTTGAACTCGAGCTCAGCATAGTCAGAGACATCAGCATACATCGACCATACCAATGGAGACATGATACCCGTCAGAATAGAGATAAGAATCTGGAAGACGAGCATCACCCAATAGCCTGACGGTGTGCAGGGAATAAAGAAGAACAGAACGCTGAGCACTACCAGGGAGGCATTGACCAGAATGAAAGTAGTCTTCTTACCCAGCTTATTGGCAATAGGCACACACGATGCCACACCTACCATGTTGCTGACCTCACCGACACCCAGGAAGATTCCTGCATAGAAAGCAAACATGATGCCGAGGAAGGCAAGGCTGACACTCGGTCCGATGATATCCTGGAAGAAGTAAGCCACCGTGGCACCACGTACAGTATTGAACAGGTTGAAGCAGAGGGCTGCGCCAATGAGCAACCACCAGGGCTTATTCGAGAGCAAGGCCTTGAAGTCGCTGCCTACGCTAACGGTAGAAACGGTCTTCAGGTGTTCCTTCGTCATGAAGAAGCAAAGGATGAACATGACGAAACAAGCTGTTGCTATGGCTACCATAGCCCAAAACCATCCACCAGGGCTGTTATAGCCGCCCATCATGTTGGTCAGCGGTTCCCAAAGGAATAGCGAGATGAACGAACCGCCATATGCAAAGAACATACGGAACGAGGAGAACACGGTCTTCTCGTTAGAGTCGTCCGTCATCACACCCAGCATGGCACCGTAAGGCACGTTGATGCCAGTATAGACTGTCATCATCAGGATATAGGTAACATAGGCCCATATGAGCTTGCCACCATAATCCAGGTCTGGGGTGGTAAACAACAGAATACCGCAGATGGAGAAGAATGGTGCTACCCACAACAGGTAGGGACGATACTTACCCCACTTGGTCTGCGTACGGTCGGAGATGATACCCATCATGGGGTCTGAGACAGCATCCCAGATACGTGTCACCAGCACCAGCACACCTGCGTCTACCAGCGAAAGACCGAAAATGTTTGAGTAGAAGAAAGGCAGGTAATAAGAGAATATCTTCCAGAACATGCTGGACGACATATCACCAAAACCATAACCTATTTTTTCTTTTAAATTAGATTTAGCCATTTTGTTTATTCTTTGCGATTAGTTTCTTAATGGTTTCGACGGATGCTGCAGTATAGAGGCCGTCCTCTGGGGTGTTCATGCAGTAGTCGATCAGTTTGTCGATGGTTGAGGTTGCCACATGCATACGGGTATCAGCCGAGGCATAATAGATAAATACCTTTCCATCCTCGTCAGCAATCCAACCGTTGGCAAAGGCTACATTCATGACGTCACCCAGATACTCATCGCCCTGAGGAACGAGGAAGAAACCACCCGGCTGAGCAATCACCTTTGTGGGATCCTCCAGCGAAGTCATGTACATATAGAGCACATAGCGCAGACCGTCGGCAGTGGCACGGACACCATGAGCCAGGTGCAGCCAGCCCTTAGGAGTCTTGATAGGATGTGGGCCCTCGCCGTTCTTTACCTCGGTGATGGTGTGGTAGTGACGGGCATTGATAATCTTCTCGTCCTTTACCTCAGCATGAGTGATGTCGTCTACCAGTGCCCAGCCGATACCACCACCGGAACCTGTATCGATGAAGCCATCCTGAGGACGGGTATAGAAAGCATACTTGCCATTGACAAACTCAGGATGCAGCACTACGTTTCGCTGCTGACTCTTGGTCTTCAGGTCTGGCAGACGCTCCCAAGTCTTGAGGTCCTTGGTACGGGCAATACCTGCAGTAGCGGTTGCTGCCGAAAGGTTGCCTGGCTGCGAGTCGTCATGACGCTCAGCACAGAAGACACCATAAATCCAACCATCCTCATGAGCCGTAATGCGCATGTCATAAATATTGGTGGCGGGAATCACGTCGTCAGGCATCGTAATGGGCTCTTCCCAGAAACGGAAGTTATCAACACCATTGGGGCTCTCTGCCACAGCGAAGAATGACTTGCGATCAGCACCCTCAACACGTACTACCAGGCAATACTTACCTTGCCACTTGATGGCACCTGAGTTGAGCGTGGCATTCATCATGATGCGCTGCATCAGGTAGGGATTGTCCTTCTCGTTGAAGTCATACTTCCACTCCAGCGGTGTATGCTCAGCAGTCAGTATCGGGTTTTTCCACTTGTCATAAATACCATTGCCCCACTCCATGGGCTCGTTCTTACGCGTCAGCAGCTCCTCGTGGTGAGCTCGCAACGCCTTTACTCTTTCTTGAAAATTGCTCATTTTTTTATATCCTTTTTATGTTTATTTTGATTATTCTGTAATATCTTTAAGGAAAAGAATCTTCTCGTCGTTATAGAAGTCTACGAAATACTTGGCATCGGGTTTCGATGTGGAAGGTCCGAACCACTCATCCTTGTAGTTACGCCAAGTAAGCAGGTAGCAGATGGGGTATTCCTTTACAGCTGGCAGCAGGGTCGAAGTCCACCAGGTAGGCTCCGTCAAGTTCTTCATGCCACACTCTGTCAGAGCCGGAATCTTACCGTGTGCCTGAGCTACTTCGCAGAGTACGCTGAGATTCTGCTTGGTACGGGCAAGGAAGGCATCCTTCTCTTCTGGTGTCCACTGATAACCGTCAAGTCCTAACATATCTACACGGTCGTCTCCAGGATAGCGGTCAAGGAGACGTTCTGCCGTCAGATTATCCTGACAACCAGGAGAATAAGCCCAGACAAGATTGTCGAAACCATCGGCCTTCAGTTTATCCTGTAACATATTCCAAAGGGCCTTGTACTCCTCAACGGCACAGAGCTTCTCGCCCCACCAGAACCAAGAGCCTGAATTCTCATGCCATGGGCGGAAGATAAAGGGAATCTTCAGTCCGTCTTCAGTCTTTAAGGTTGCGAGGAAGTCAGACAGACGCTGCATCCATGTCTGGAACTTCTCGTGCTGCGCTCCTCCAGGGAGGATGCTCTTGACGACAGTTGTGTCGGTGACGTCCCAAGCTGTACCCTCTGGGAATTTCTGTCCGGCATTGCCGCCACCCTCTATCGTCGTGATGGGATTGCGCGGATGCCAGCTGATGGTAATAATGCCACCACGCTTATAATGGTTGATAATCTCTTCTGTGATGCGGGTAAAGGGCACACTGTCGAGACTCTTCTCGTCGCCCATCTCAATGCCGCCGAGCTCAAAGCCCATGACTGCGGGATAGTCACCGCAAACATTCTTCACGTCACTACTGTCCTTATCGTAGGACCAGGTCAGACCGTAGAAGGGGTCATCCTGATGACCGTACATAATACCCTTCTTGCAAAGGGTGTCCAAACGTTCTGCCAACTGCTGACCCAATGTCTTCACTGGCTCAGCCTGCTTTGTTGCACAGGCGACCATTGTCATAGCCGCTACTGCTACTGCCAATACCTTTTTCATATATTCTTTTTTATTTCTTTACATTCAACTCTTTCAACAGCCATGCTACCCATTCATCCCATTGTTCCTGGAACCAGAAATGCCACGTAGCCTGATAGGGGGAAATCTCCTTGGGACCTGTTACTATATTATAGGTTGCCCATGCCGTTGTCGGGGGCACCACATCGTCGCAATAGCCAAACGAGAACCAACCCTTCTGTTTGTCAGTAATCAGACGGGCAAAGTTGACACCATCGTAATAGCGTGAGGTCTCTATCTTCAGCTCCTGACCTTTACCCTTATTCCAATAGAAATAATGTGGCCAGCCACAGGCAACACCCTTCAACGATGCTGTATGGTCGCAAAGCGCTGCATGGACAGCACCATAGCAAGTAACACGCTTGTCTAGGCCTGCAGTTGACAGCGTCAGGAAACCTCCCTGACTGGAACCCGTCACGCCACAGTCCTTACCATTCCAGGGAGTGTACTGCTCAATATAGTCAATGGCGCGGATACAACCCAGCACCACTCGTTTGTAATAACTGTCGTCACGATTGTCCATACCCCAGTTCCAATAGTTCATCAAGGCGCCATTGAAGACATCGTCGTACACCTTCTGGTCCATGGTAACAGAAATACCGTGAATGCCAATCTCCAGGGTAATCACTCCCTGCGAAGCCGTCCACACATCGCCCCCATAGGGACGTACGCCAGCACCGGGAACGCGCAGCAAGGCGGGATACTTTCCCTCTTTCACCGGTACACAGAGGATGCCGTAAGTACGATAGTTCCACTGCACATTCTGGAACGACACCTCATAAACATTCACGTCCTTGGTACAACGCTCCGGCAACAGGCGCTTCGTAGGATTCAGGTCTACCTTACGCGCTTCCTTAATGGCATTCTGCCAATAGTCATTGAAATCCTTTGGCATCACCGTCGTGGGCTGCAGCTTCTCAGGCGAGAAGGCTGCCGCACAGGCACCCTTATATTCCTTGCCGCCGACATAAGCCTTCACGTCAACGCGGTAGAAACCCGGTGTTGTCATCTTGCCCTTCAGCGTCAAAGTTCCGTCTTTCAGTACTACTCCCTTCTTTTTCACATCCTGATACATCTCAGGACCTGCCTCGTAATCAACCATTACATTATCAAGCAAAGTATTCGACTTG
>JAFPEE010000078.1 GCA_017389705.1 Prevotella sp. | reverse complement strand
GGTGTCGCAGGCCGGCTATAATGCAGCCGTGGGCAAGGCCAAGTTCCTGCGTGCACTGGCCTATCTGAAGCTGACACAGTTGTGGGGCGAGATTCCCGTATTTACTGAGGAAGGCGGAAGCACCACCGAGCGCCAGAGCATCGACAACGTCTTTGCACAAATTGTAAAGGACCTGACCGAGGCCGAACGCCTGCTGCTTGACTATAGTGGCGACCCCCGCATTCCCTCTAAGCAGGCTGCTCAGGCCCTGTTGGCGCGTACTTATCTGGTATGGGGCGACAACCCGCTGACAGCCGAACAGGTAACAGCCATTGCAAACACCCAGAAAGACCCTGCATTCAGCAAGAACGACGCCCGTCTGCAGAAAGCCGTAGAGTATGCCGACAAGGTTATCAGCAGCGGCAAGCTGGCCCTCGACCCTGACTACTCAAAACTGTTTGGCCGTGACAATGAGAGCAACAAGCGCGGCACCAACGAGCACCTCTTCACCATTGCCCACGACGGCGACAAGAACGACGCCCAGGGCAACCACCAGACGCACTGCTCGTGGACCTTCCCCTTCCAGAACGGCGAGAACGGAAACGGCTATAAGCAGAACCATACCGAGGTGGCCGACGACAACCTCTACGACGACTGGAAGGCTGAACAGCCCAACGACAAGCGTCTGGCTGAAACCTATTTCACGGAAATCAAGAACCCGGAGACCGGACTTGTTCACCACTACTACTCTCCCGTCTACACGCCTATCAACGGTAAGGGCGTAGACCAGAGCTACGACAACGCCGAGAACCTGGAAATCAAGCAGAATTCTGTGGACCGCATCGAGATTCGCTATGCCGAGGTGCTGCTCATCAAAGCAGAGGCATTGGTACAGCTGGGCCGCAACAGCGAGGCAGCAGAACCCTTCAACCAGCTGCGAAAGCGTGCAGGTATCGCCACCGTCAGCGCTCCCACCTTCGACCAGATCAAGCGCGAATGGGACTACGAGTTCACTTACGAGCAGTTCTCTGTGCTGAACAGCTACCGCTGGAAAAACCTCATCTCATCGGTGCAGCAGGTGAAGAACTACAAGCACTTCAGCGACAACTGGAAGACTCTGGACACCTACACCTCTGACCAGGAGGCCTATTTCCAGAAAGTTCACAACCACCTGGTGGCTAAATACAACAACGTGCGCGGCAAGCACTACCGCCAGCCCATCCCCAAAGGCCTGTCGGGCGAGGATCTCGGCATCGCACAGAACCCCGGATATTAAAATATTGACTCTTTATAAATAACCACAGATTACACAGAAAACACAGACGGCCTGGCATAGTCCAACTCTGTGTAGTCTGTGTAATCTTTTTTGGCGGAAATAAGCATGCGTAATCACACACTAAGGCCACTCGTCCCGTTTACCCTCTTTGTAGCCAGCGCCATCGGATTGTCATTTGTCGGCGCCGTTGACATGAACCTGCTGGTTGCCATTGGTATTGTAGCCATACTAATAGGAGCATTACTCGCGGAAAATGCTGAAGAATACTGGAGCACCATCTTCGAATTCTTTGGTAGCAGAACTGCTGTTACCGCCACGCTACTCTGGCTGATAGTCGGCATCTACGGAGCAATATTGAAAGAAGGGCATATCGTAGAAGGACTGGTGTGGGCAGCTCACGAGTTAAACATCGGAGCAGCAGCATTTACTGTTGTAGTGTTCTTGTTTTCCAGCTTGTTTGCTATCAGTACCGGATCAGGCTTTGGAACCATCAGCGCCATGAGCATCACGCTGTTCCCTGCCGGCATACTGTTAGGTGGCAATCCCGCCTTGCTGGGCGGTGCCATCTTGTCTGGAGCAGCCCTTGGCGACAGTATTGCTCCAATATCCGACACCGCTGTCATTGCTGCCAGCACACAAGCATACCAAAACAGAGAAATGGTGGCAGACATTGGCGGTACTGTGAGAAACAGATTGTTATTTGTCGGCATTGCCATGGTGGTTACCTTGATATTGTTTACGGGACTTGGCATACTGGAATCAGGTGGTTCTGCATCGGGCGTTACTCATCACGACAATGTCTTGCAACCTCATGGACTGGCCATGCTGCTTCCTACTCTTCTGGTTGTTCTGCTGTCATTCCACAGGATAAACATTTTCATCTCACTCTTCGCAGGCATACTTTCGGCAACCTTTATCGGATGGGCATTTCATCTGTTTGACATCAGCCTGCTGCTGCAGATTGAACAAGGCAAGGTGAGCGGTGCCGTTGTTGACGCCATTGCCGGCATGAGCAATATCTGCATCCTGCTGATGGTGGTGGTATCTCTTTCGGGCATCATTATCCGTAGCGGGTGTATGGATAACATTATCGGGAAGCTGAACACCCGGATTATCCACTCCAAGAGAAGTGCCGAGCTGACCATCTTCTCACTGGTGTCGCTGGCAGGCATCCTCATCGCTGCGGTCAACACCATAGCCAATATCTGCATAGCCCCCTTCGTCAACAGCATCGGCCAGCAGCACGGACTGCATCCCTATCGCCGCACCACACTGTTGGCAACCATCATCTGCACTTTCCCGTTTATTCTACCCTATGGTGGTTGCGTACTATTGTTGCAGAAGGGAGTTGAAGCATCAGCCTGCGGGGCGAATATTCAGGTCAGCGATGTTTTTCTTACTGCCCTCTACCCCTGGGTCCTGTTCGTCGTGATGCTCATAGCATGCTTAACAGGATATAAAAGAACAATACCATGAAGGAACTGACGAAACTGATATGCAGCGACATGCGTCCTGCGCTGGGAGTGACAGAACCTGGCGCCATAGCCTTTGCTGTTGCCAAGGCTAAGGAGCATGTCAGTGGTGAACTGGAAGAGGTACGTCTGGTACTGAATAGTGGCATGTATAAGAATGCATTTACTTGTGGCATTCCTAACAGTCACGAGGTTGGCAACGAACATGCTGCGGCCTTGGGCTTTGTTGCAGCCAATGCGAAGAAAGGACTTGAGTGCCTTGATGGCGTGACGGCAGCCGACAACCGTAAAGCACGTGAACTGGTCAAAGCCGGACGAATAAATGTTGACTTAGGCGACATCAGCAGCCGCATCCACATCCTGGCTGAAGTCAAGACCAGCGAGGGACAAGCCACTGTGACCATCCGCGACAGCCATACCCACATAACGGAGATAACGGAAAACGGCAAGACTGTCTATGCTGACGAGTCGTCAGACAAAACCTTTGCAGACCGTAAGCCCGCTATTCATCGCTACACTTTGCGCCAGCTCCTGCGTTATGCTCAGACAGTTCCCGTAGACGAAATCCGCTTCATCAACAAGGCCTACGACCTTAACCTTGCACTCTTCGAGCAGGCTCTCGAAAGCCGCAGGACAAGTTTCTCACACCATCTTTATAAGAAGAACGGGCAGCGCATCATCTCAGACAACGAACAACTCTCGGCCTCTCTGCTCTGCAATGCCGCCATCGAGGCTCGTGTGTTAGGACTCTCCCGTCCAGCCATGAGTATCACGGGTAGCGGGGCTCACGGCATTATTGCAACCCTGCCGCTCTATGCATCGGCCCGGGTAAACCATTACAGCGAGGAACAGTTGCTGCGCGCAACAGCACTGAGTTATCTTGTGTGTATGTATATCAAGGAGTATTCGGGCAAGCTTTCGGCATTCTGCGGGTGCGCCATTGCAGCAGGAACAGGCATGGCCTGTGGACTGGCTTTCCTGAAAGGGGGTACGCTGAAGACTCTTGCATCCGTTATCCAGAACATGGCGTCAAGTATTACAGGCATGATCTGCGACGGAGGCAATCATGGGTGTACGATGAAGGGCATCGTGGCCGTAGATGCTGCCTACCAGGCCGTTGACTTTGCATTAGCCGGAATCGCCATCGGCAAGACTCATGGCATCAACGGGCAATCGGCTGAGCAGACCATGCGGAATATCGGGAGAATAGCCTCTCCCGGTATGGTGGAAACCGAGGATGTCATCCTGAACATCATGAGGGAGAAATAGCGTTGCGGGCTTATGCCAAACGTTTGGTATATGAAGTGCCGCGAAAAGGCGATTGTGGCATCCAGGAAATCGCCGTACCTTTGCACTCGATAAACTTCTAAAATAGTAACGATATGAAAAAGGTAATGAGATTGTTTCTCGCAGGGATAGTTCTGGTGGGACTGTCCTCTTGCAACTCGAACGACGATTGGGGCGGTCAGGCTATCGACATCCCCGGTATCACAATAGACGGCGATATCGACTGCTGCTCGGCCGAGGAGGCGCTGCAGGTGTATCGGTTCCTGCAGACGGTGAAGATCATCCCTGAGCTTTCGACGGTAGTCGACGGACAATATAATGTGTTTGCCTACTCGCCGGACGGCTCGTTCCATGTGGGCTACAACGAGATTTTCTTTGTGGCTACGAAGAAAAAGAACGGCAACTACGTCAAGAACTTCAACGTGACAGGTCTGACGCCCGTGATGCTGATGACCAAGATGAACATGAAGCACAGCACACCCGTGGGCAACAGCGTGGAATCGTTCAACGACGGTTATCTGGCCGTGAAGCGTGGCTGGGTGTCGTTCCTCATGAACACCAGTGAGGCTGGCTCGTGGACACTGTCGTACGATGTGCAGGTGGTGGACAGCAAGCAAAGCGTGGTGGAAAAGGACATCACCGTCAGCGCCCTGCCCGAGGGCCAGTCGTGGCTGAAGTCGTTCAAGGTGGGCAGCGACACCTACTACCTCTCGCTGGTGAATCCCAATGAATGGCAGACGGGAACGAACGACATCAGGGCCTATGTGTCGAAGAAGTCAGCAACAGCTACTGTACCCTACGCACAGGCTTCGGAGACGTTCACCATCGACATCGACCCGCGTATGCCCGACATGGGCAACCACACGTCGCCCAATAATACGCCACTGCTGAGGCAGAACGACGGCAGCTACAAAGGCAGCATCAACCTGACG
>JAFPEE010000077.1 GCA_017389705.1 Prevotella sp. | reverse complement strand
TGATATATCCGAGTTGCTCAGCTGTACCAGTCGCCAGGAAATCGATGGGGTTACCCACGCTAGAGCCAGCGAAGAGCTTCTCCAACAAAGCAGGGCTGGCAGGATGTTCCTTCAATGAAGGCACTTCCATACCGCCATTTGACAACACATCGGTGAGCATCACTGCAGGGCCACCGGCATGGGTAATAACGGCGCAACGTTTGCCCTTGATTTCGGGATGCATGAACACACCACACACCGTTGTCAGTTCCTGACGATTCTGGCAGCGCACAATGCCCGCTTTGCGGAACAAAGCATCAACCACGGCATCGTTGGTCGCCAAAGCGCCCGTATGCGACGAGGCGGCGCGGCTACCAGCTGCAGAGCCACCCGACTTAATGGCTGCAATATGGCATCCCTTGTTAATGAGGCTGCGTGAATGTCTAAGCAGTCGTTGCGGGTCGCCAATTTTCTCCATATAAAGCATGATGACATGGCTCGAGCTCACTGGGTCGAAGGTCTCGTCCAAGTGTTCCAGCACGTCCTCGATACCGAGCTGTGCGCTGTTGCCCACTGCCCACACGCTATTGAATTTCAAACCGTTGCTCATGCCGTATTCCTTGATGAACACGGCGGTGGCACCTGAACCAGTAATGAAGTCAACGCCCTTAGGGTCAAGGGTTGGGATAGGCGTATCGAAACAGCCGGCATAGTTCACGTTGAGGAAGCCCGTGCAGTTGGGCCCAATCAAGCTGCCGCCGACACTGTTGATGGTGTCAACGATATGCTTCTCGATAGCGGCACCTTCGGCGTTCTCCTCCGAGAAGCCAGCGCTGATGATGATGAAGCCTTTGCAGCCTTTCTCTTTGGCCAGCACGTCGACGGTCTGCGCGCAGAACTTGGCTGCAATGCAAATGATGGCGCATTCCACCTGTGGCAGGTCATCGACCTTGGCATAGCATTTCACGCCTTGCACTTCAGTCTCTTTGGGGTTCACTGCATAAACCGGGCCTCTGAAAGGACTCTCAAGAAGGTTTTTCAAGGCTTTTCCGCCGGGTTTGTGAATGTCTGACGATGCACCGCACACTACGATGCTTTGGGGATTTAATAATTCTTTTGCTATCATATTATTTAAGGTATTTGTTGCTTAAACATAATTTGCTGCAAAATTAGCCAATTTTGTTAAACGGACAAACAATCAATGGTTGTTTTGCATTCTTTCTTCACAATCAAGTAGCATTTGGTAATGGATTCTATTGAAAAGCCCCATCTTGCAAAGCAACTCAATATCTTCGTGGCTCATCCACATCACCGACTCTACCTCATCTTTTTGCACGCGTAGTATTTCGGCAGGCACATTGCTTTTTAACATGTAGAGAAACGTAAACTTATACTCGTAACGTCTGATTTTCACCAACTTGAGTTCGCTCTTGGCAGCAGATAGACCAATTTCCTCTTTCATCTCGCGTAACATAGCCAAAGCAAAGTCATACTCACCGCTCTTCACATGGCCAGCGGTTGTGGAATAATAATTACCCTTCTTTGGCGAAACTTTTTGAATCAGGTACTGGCCCTTGTCGTTATAGACATACACTGCCACAATGGGAATCATAAAACCAGGAGGAATGCGCTTCCCCCGTTCGATGGTCTGTCCGGTCAGCCTCATTTCACTATCGTACAAATCCAGAATCTCCATGACACTACAATCAAAAAGGTGCTGCAAAGATACGGAAAAATACAAAAAAGAAAGGCAACCCTTTCGGATTGCCTTTCAATTTTTTGACCGATGGTCAATTATTGCATGACAGTGACGCGCTTGACGGTCACGCCGCTCTCAGTGTAGACACGCACCATGTACATGCCAGCGTTGAACTGGGCCATGTTCAGGATGTAGCTGTCAGCATTGAGCTCGGTGTCGAAGACCACCTGGCCGAGGACGCTCACCACAGTGATGCGGCTCATGCCGTTGGCCTCGATCGTCACGTTGCCCTTAGTCGGGTTCGGGTAGAGGGCGACAGTGGCGCCGTTCTCGTCGATACCCGTCATGTGGCCAGTCACGTAGTTGACCGAAGGATCGTCGAACGACAGTGCAGGATCGGACTCGCAGCCATCCTCATACTCGGCACGCACCTGGTAGTAGTAGGTACCAACTGCCTCAGGCGTGTCGATGTACTCGTAGTAGGTCTGACCAGCAACGGCAGCGACTTCACCAATCATGACGTAGGTGTCGTTGTCGTCCGAACGGTACACGTTGTACTTCACAATCTCCGAACGGTTCATGAAGCTCAGGTCGGCGGGCTTGCTCACCACCTCGGTGTGGCTCAGCGTCATGTTGCCGGTCACAGGCATTGCAGGAGCAGGCTCGATGGCGATGTTCTCAACCGTGCCCTTGGCCTGGTTGGTCACGAAGCCGCGAATCATCCAGCCGTAGCCAGGCAGGCCGGCGCTGGCAAGGTCTTGCCATGCGTTGCCGTCGAGGCTGATCCAGCGGTTGTTCGGCTCGCCCGTGTCGGCGCAGGCTGTGGCCGGGTGTTCACCCTGCTCGGCCATCACAATCCACAGGTTCTGGGTGCCGTCGATAGCGACAGGCGTGTCCAGAGTGACCTCTTGGAATTCGTTGCCCGTAGGAGCGAAGGTCTGGTTGCTGTATGCAGTACCGGGGGCTGTCGTTCCACCCAGGTAGACCGTGACGGTTATCGGGTTGGTGTTGTAGCTGTTCTCATACACTGCGACCTTGGTCAGGTTCGTGCCCGCATAAGGAGCAAGTGAAGCGGCCGGGAACATGCTTGCCCAGTAGATCGTGGCAGAGGCATCGCCGGTACCCACGTTCGTGGCATAGGTGCCGTCATCGTAGTAGATCCATTCCTCGATCGGAGGCGCGGGCGGCAGTGGTGCGTCACCCCACCAGATCTTGATCTGGTCGGTCTCGCCGAGGTCTTCGGCATGGATAGGCTCGCCAGGTTCGCAGGTGATGTAGCCAGGCATGTAAGGCTCGCACTCGGGGCAGCTCATCGAGTAGTAGATGTTGCCCTCGGGCAGCGTGTTCGTGCCGTTGTAGACCATGCGGACGCACACCTCTTCGGCAGTGCCTTCATAGGTGTAGGTGTTGGTCGGGACAGGTACGAAGGCTTCCCATTCGCCGTCGGCGAAGATCATGGCGCCAATCAGGTCGCCAGTCGGAGTCGGAGGAACAGGAGCACCGCCAGCACCCATAATCTTCATGGCGCAGCCGTAAGGTGTGCCAGCGCCGGAGTCGGTCAGGGTCTGCCAACCAGTGGTGGTATACTGCACACCATTGCCGGTGTTGCCGATGGAAGGCTCGCAGTGAGGAGCGCCCCAAGGACCGCTCGAACCAGTGCCTTCCAGGCTGTAGACCAGCCAGTAAGTGCCAGCCTCAAGTTGGATGTTGAGGTTACCGGCAGTAATGCTCATGATAGGACGTG
>JAFPEE010000076.1 GCA_017389705.1 Prevotella sp. | reverse complement strand
TTCTGGCATCAGTTCGCGGAACATGTGGCTACTGCTGGGGAAACCATGCAACAATAGAATGGTTGGTTTCTCCGGATTGCCTGCCTCGCGGAAAAACACACGGCAATCTTCGACTTGGATTTTGTTGTACTTCATATCATTACACTTTGTTTGTGCCCCCATGCTGATGCATCCCAACAGCAAGGAGATGGATACTAATAATTGCTTCATTTCTAATAATATGTGCAAATATCACATACGCTTTTCCTTTTCGGGCGCAGGGCATCTTTGCTTCTGTGTCCTACGGCAATGACGGACACGATGGTTTCTTCTGATGGTATCTGGAGCGTAGAACGGATTTTCTCAGCATCGCGAAGTCCAAGTACGATGGTGTCAATGCCAAGATCAGCCGCCTTCAGCAACAGAAAGGCATTGTGTAGGCCGAGGTCGTAAATGCCCCATCCATTGCCCAGTTCATTCGTCGGTTCACCACTGCGCTCGAAACCCGAACGGTTGCTGACGAAAGTGGTCACAATCAATGCCGACGCACCATCGGCAGAAATCTGGTTCTGAGGGGCAAGGGCTTCAAGAAGCCGGGCCATCCACTCCGGTGACTGCACAACATGATAGCGGGCAGTCTGGCTGTTCTTCCACGACGGAGCCTCGATGGCAGCGGCTATCATCTGCTCTATTTCTTCTTTTTCTACAGACCTCATGGCATCGAAATGGCGAATGCTCCGACGATTGGCTATAATTTCATCAAACGGGCTCATATATTATGAATTCTTGGGAAACAGCAGTTCGGCTATGTGATAGTGGGGTTGACCAGCAAGACGTAACCCTTCAGTGCAGTAATGGCAGTAGGCTACGACATGCTCTGTCTGGTACTGTCGGCAGTGCTCCTTCATCAGTTGCTTTTGCTCCTCTTCCGTGTGTGGGACAAACATGCCCTCAGCATCCTCTACAAAGCGCTTGGGAGCCATTTTCAAGTTTCGTGGCGGTGCAGGCCGATAGAGTGAAGTACCACAGAAACGGGTATGCTCGCGGTTTTCGGCCATCTCAACGACCTCTATATTCATACGTCGCAACAGTTCACGCACAGCATCTTGTTCGGCGCGGTTGTCATACTGCCGCCAGCAGTCCTGTATAGTCATCCGCTCGCCACCATAGTCAGGATAGAGGAAGTCGGCATCGTACTGCAAGATGAACTCCCAAAGCGAAAGAACTTTGACGTCAGGATGGCTCTCCTGAAAAACAGCAGTGCAGTTGTGGCAGATGGAAATCATCGTGGTGTCTGGCTCAAAGGGGATGTAGTGCGGCATTGCCTTCCAACGTTCACAAACGGATGGTGCCATAACTTCCTCAAACTGTTTCACTTTGTACTTGTCGGCACAGCAACGAATGATTTCTATCTCAAAACGTTGTTTCAGGTAGTCCTGAATGCGCAAACTCAGTTCAGGATAATCCCTTGTGAAGACACAGCTGGCGATGTATCTGGATTTCATATCTTGCATTCCTAAAACTTATTTCCTTTCCATGACATTTACAATCTCGCCAACAAACATGGTGTGCATACCTGTACCATTTGATAGCATGGATAGGGCTGTGCTGTCAAGACGTTCACGCACAAAGGGTTCTGCATAAATCTTACGGCATTCAATGACAAGATTGGCTTCACTGAAGGTAGGATTACCGAGTCCTGTTCGCTCTAGTGTTAATCCCGCAGCAGATAGTTTGTTACCATCACGTCCGCTATGGGTGCCAAGATACTGGAGTGCACTGTCACATTCTTCAGGGAAGGCATTAACTGTGAAATACTCGTTGTTCATCAACAGTTCATGGGTGTAGCGGCTACTGGAGATATAGATGCTGATGACTGGGCGACGCCAAAGTTGGCCAATACTACCGTGCGACACTGTCATGGCATTGACTGAATCGCCTTTACCTGTAGCAATGGCAACATGACGCTCGGCAAAAAGATGGATTGGATTCTCAATATCCTGCGGCTCAATCTTCGTCCAAGTAGTCTTAGTCTCACTTTTGCTTGCAGCCTGTTCGCCCTTATTCTGCTGACAAGCAGTGAACAGTGCGACAGCTGCAATCGCAATCATCAGTACTTGTTTCTTCATTTTTCTCATATTTTACATCAACTTTTAAACTTTTCCGCTGCAAAGTTACGAATATTCACGGAAAGTTTGTATATTTGCACCAAGGATTATTTAGATGATTATCATTGATAAAATCGATTATGGAACTGAGACAGCTGAAATACTTTATTACGAGTGCCGACACGCTGAACTTCACGGAGGCAGCCCGGCAGTGCTTTATTACTCAGAGCACACTCTCACAGCAAATCAAACAGCTGGAGACGGAATTGGGCGTTCAGCTCTTTGAGCGTATCGGCAAGCGGGTGTTTCTGACGGAAACAGGTCGTGACTTCCTGCCATACGCCCGTCAGACGGTGGCTGATGCCGACTATGGTGTGCAGCGCATCAAGGATATGGAGGAACTTAAAACAGGGCGTCTGTGCATAGGCACGACCTTCGGTCTGTCTGCACTGATTACTGATGCCATCGCCCGTTTCTCCGAGCAATACCCGGAAGTTCATCTTGAGGTAATGTTCTTGAAGCAAGACGAACTGATAGATGCCGTCAGGGAACGAAAGGTGGATTTTGCCCTGACGTTCGAAATGATGGAGAAAGATGATCTGCTTACGGAACAGCCTGTAAAGACCTATCACCTTTGTGCCATCGTTTCTGATCAGAATCCATTGGCTCAGCAGGCTACTGTCTCACTACGTCAGTTGGCCGACTATAATATCTGTACGCCAGCCCGTGGTATGAATGCCCGAAGAATGTTTGACAGTCTGACAAACAAGAAAGGAATAGAGTTGCAGCCCAAGTTGGAAATCAACGAGATCCACACGCTGCTCCATTTGGTACGCACAGGGCGATGGGTAGCCATACTTGTTGACAGCATCACCCATGGTGAGGAGGGACTCTGTGCCGTTCCCCTCCGTGAAGCTGCCCTTCCAATGCCTGTCGTTTGGCTCTATCCCAAAGACATGTATATCCGCAAGGCCATGCAGAAGTTTATGGA
>JAFPEE010000075.1 GCA_017389705.1 Prevotella sp. | reverse complement strand
GGTCAGGTGGTGCTGATGGGCGAAGTGCGCAGCGAGGTGTATATCGACCTGCAGACCATAGCCCGCAATACCATTAAGAAGATAGGCTATACGAAGGCTGAGTACCAGTTCGACGGCAACTCGTGCGGCATCCTGACTGCCATCCACGAGCAGAGCGAGGACATCAACCGGGGTGTGGATCGTGAGGACGACGAAGACCAGGGTGCCGGTGATCAAGGTATGATGTTCGGCTATGCCACCAACGAGACGGAAAACCTGATGCCTGTATCGCTGGACCTGGCGCACCTCATCATGCGTACGCTGTCCGAGATTCGAAAGGAGGGCCAGGTGATGACTTACCTGCGTCCTGACGCCAAGAGCCAGGTGACGGTGCAGTACAGTGACGCTGGCATTCCTGAGCGCATAGACACCATCGTGGTCTCTACCCAACACGACGAGTTTGCTGCTGACGATGCCATGTTGCAGACCATCCATCACGACGTGGTGAATATCCTGATACCACGTGTGAAGGCAAAGATTCACTCGCAGAAGGTGCTCGACCTGTTTGACAGTGACATCAAGTACTACGTCAATCCTACGGGTAAGTTCGTCATCGGCGGTCCTCATGGCGACACGGGCCTGACGGGCAGAAAGATTATCGTAGACACCTACGGTGGCAAGGGAGCCCACGGCGGTGGTGCCTTCTCGGGAAAGGACTCGTCGAAGGTAGACCGTTCGGCAGCCTATGCTGCACGTCATATTGCGAAGAATATGGTAGCCGCTGGTGTGGCTGACGAGATGCTGGTGCAGGTGAGCTACGCCATTGGTGTGGCCAAGCCCATGAATATCTATGTGAACACCTACGGACGCTCGCACGTGAAGATGACCGACGGTGAGATAGCCAGGAAGATAGAACAGCTGTTCGACCTCCGCCCGAAGGCCATCGAGCGTACGCTGAAGCTGCGCCAGCCCATGTATCTGGAGACAGCTGCCTACGGACACATGGGACGCCAGTCGGAGGTGGTGAAGAAGACGTTTACCAGCCGTTACCATGAGACAAAGACCATTGACGTGGAGCTGTTTACCTGGGAGAAGCTGGACCATGTGGGCGACATCAAGCGTGAGTTCGGTATTTAAGGCCAAGGCCCGATGATTCTTCAGCAGGACAGCATCGTACACGAGAGCACAGGCGGACAGGTAGACTCTGTCGCCGCGAAGCCTTTTGTCCTGACACCGAAGATGGTGCTGAGCTGGCTGCCCCGCGACGCAACACCTGCCCAGCAGGACTCAGCCATCCAAGCACACTTCAAACCCTCGGAGGTTCGCTGGAGTCAGCGCCCTGACACGTTGCACCTGCCTGGACACGACAAGGGCCGCAACATGCTGGACGTCCAGCTGCCACAATACTATAAGGAGGGATTCTTCTCGAAAGACAGCCTGTTCCATCCTGAGTTGCCTGGTGGACGCGTGGGGGTGGCAGGCGACCCCATCCCCTATACCATTCATGGCGACAACATCATCACCTCGATACTGCTGGTGTGTTTCGTGCTGCTTGTCATCTCGCTGTCAAACGCCCGTAACTTCATAGTCCGTCAGGTCAAGAGCTTCCTGTACCTGTCACGTGAGGGCGTCTCTGAAGTAATGGAAACCTCTGACGAGATGCACTTCCTGGAGTTTCTGGTGTTCCTCACCAGCTTCATCCTGGCGCTGCTCTACTATTTCTATTCGGTGGAGGCGTATGGCGACACGTATGTGCTGGAGTCACAATACTACCTGATAGCCATCTACATGGGCATGACCGTTGCCTACTTCCTGCTGAAGTTCATGGTGTACTCGGTAGTCAACGTAACCCTCTTTGATAGTAAAAGAAACGGACAATGGTTGAAGTCACTCCTGTTTATCACCTCCCTGGAAGGTACCTTGCTCTTCCCCTTGACCATGCTATGGGGATACTACGACTTAACCACTCAAAATGCCGTTATTTATTTTGTAATTGCCCTGGCAATCGTTAAAATTTTGACGATTTATAAGTGTTATGTCATCTTTTTCAGGCGAAATGTCGTTAAATTGCAGATTATTTTGTACTTTTGCACCCTCGAAATCGTACCATTGCTCGCCTTTTGGGGCGCTTTGGAGATAACGGCAAATAGTTTGAAAATAAATTTTTAGGACACTGATGATCAAGAAGATTCTGGTTTCGCAACCTAAACCGTCCAGCGAGAAGTCGCCTTACTACGACATCGCATCGAGATTTGAGGTGGAGCTCGTCTTCCGCCCGTTTATTAAGGTTGAGGGGATTTCCTCCAAGGAATTCCGTGCACAGAGGGTGAACATCCTGGACCATACGGCCATTGTGTTTACCTCGCGTCATGCTATTGATCATTTCTTCACCATGGCCAAGGAGTTGCGTGTGGCCATTCCTGAGGACATGAAGTACTTCTGTGTGACAGAGACGATATCGCTCTATATCCAGAAGTATGTACAGTACCGTAAGCGAAAGGTGTTCTTCGGAACGACAGGTAAGATAGACGACCTGATACCTACGATGGTGAAACACAAGACCGAGAAGTATCTGGTGCCCATGAGTGACGTCCATAACGACACCATCGCCCAGATGCTGGATGCCAAGAAGCTGCATCATCAGGAGTGTGTGATGTATCGCACCGTGAGCAATGACTTCACACCTGAGGAGGTGAAGAACTTCGACTACGACATGCTCATCTTCTTCAGCCCGGCAGGTATTGAGTCGCTGACTAAGAATTTCCCCGACTTCAAGCAGGGAGACATCGCTATTGCCACTTTCGGTCCGGCCACTGCACAGGCTGTCAAGGATGCAGGACTCCGTCTGGACCTGGAGGCTCCTTCGGAGAAATATCCTTCTATGACGGGTGCCTTACAGCACTATCTGTTGGAGAAACAAGGGTAATATACCTTATTATATATAGATGACGGCTCCTACACTGAGAAAGCGGGAGCGAATGGTCAGCAGGAAGCTGATAGAAACGCTCTTCGGCGCCAATCAAACAAGGCATGAGCTTTTGCCTGGCGAGGCAAGAGGTAGTCACTCGATGGCTGCTTTTCCGTTGAGGGTAGTCTATATGAAGAGAGAACGCACGGACGGCGAGGCACCGGTACAGCTGCTGATCAGCGTACCCAAGAAGCGATTTAAGCATGCCGTAGACCGTAACCGTGTGAAGCGTCAGGTGCGTGAGTCCTACAGACAGCACAAACAGCTGGTATATGACGTTGTGCTCCCTAAGGAGCAGCTGCTGATAGCCTTCGTATGGCTGTCGGACGAGCACCATCCGAGCTGGGAGGTAGAGAAACGGGTAGTCAGCCTGTTGCAACGTGTGGCAGAGAAGCTATGAAGACGCTGGGACGCTACATATCGAAAGGTCTGGTGTGGCTGCTGGTACTTCCCATACGATTCTATCAGTTGGCCATCTCGCCATTGCTCGGCCCTTCGTGTCGCTTTACACCAACGTGCAGCGAATATGCCAAGCAGGCGCTCATCAAACACGGCCCCATCAAGGGAATGTATCTGGCTATCTGGCGAATATTAAGATGTAATCCATGGGGTGGCTCGGGCTATGATCCGGTGCCGTAAGTTTCCCGAGAATTCGGAGCCCCACAACATTATTTATAATAATATAAAAAGAATCATTCGATGATTAAAAATTTTGTTGAAGAACTGAAATGGCGCGGAATGCTGGCACAGATGATGCCTGGCACAGAAGAACTGCTCCAGAAAGAAATGGTAACGGCTTATCTGGGTACCGACCCGACAGCCGATTCGCTGCATATTGGCCACCTCTGTGGTATCATGATGCTCCGTCACTTGCAGCGCTGTGGCCATAAGCCCATTATACTCGTGGGTGGCGCTACAGGTATGATTGGCGACCCATCGGGTAAGAGCCAGGAGCGTAATCTGCTGAACAACGAGACACTCTACCACAACCAGGAGTGTATCAAGAAGCAGGTGGCCAAATTCCTCGATTTCGATTCGAAGGAGGCTAACGCTGCCGAGATGGTCAACAACTACGACTGGATGAAGGATTTCACCTTCCTCGATTTCGCACGCGAGGTGGGTAAGCATATCACCGTCAACTATATGATGGCTAAGGAGAGTGTACAGCAGCGCTTGAACGGTACGGCTCGTGATGGACTTTCATTCACCGAGTTCACTTACCAGCTGTTGCAGGGCTACGACTTCCTCTATCTCTATCAGCACAAGGGTGTCAAGTTGCAGTTGGGTGGTAACGACCAGTGGGGCAATATGACCACAGGTACGGAGCTGATTCGCCGCACGCTGGGCAACGACGTAGAGACCTTCGCACTGACCTGTCCGCTCATCACGAAGAGTGACGGTAAGAAGTTCGGTAAGACTGAGAGCGGTAATATATGGCTCGATCCTGCTCGTACCACTCCTTATAAGTTCTATCAGTTCTGGCTCAACGTCTCTGACGATGATGCAGAGCGTTATATCAAGATTTTTACTTCTTTGGACAAGGAGACCATTGACGCTCTCATAGTGGAACATCAGCAGGATCCGGGTCGTCGTGTACTGCAAAAGCGCTTGGCCGAGGAGGTTACAGTGATGGTTCACTCGCAGGAGGCTCTCGATACAGCTATCGAGGCTAGCAGCATCCTCTTTGGCAAGTCGACTAAGGAAGGACTGGAAAAGCTTGATGAGCAGACTTTCCTTGACGTATTCGACGGTGTACCCCAGTTCGAGATTAGCAAGGAACAGCTAGGCCAGCCCGCTATCGAACTGTTTACTACCGCAGCTCCCGTATTCCCCTCAAAGGGCGAGATGCGTAAGATGGTACAAGGAGGTGGTGTGTCGCTGAACAAGGAGAAGCTGACAGACCAAAACCGTGCTGTCACAGCTGACGACTTGATAGACGGAAAGTACCTGCTGGCACAGAAGGGTAAGAAGAACTACTATCTGCTAGTAGTAAAATAGTAGTGAAAAATTTGGTGGAATGCCAAATTTTTCATACCTTTGCAGCCACTTAACGCATAGTTTGTCCAATGGTGTAATGGTAGCACAACAGGTTTTGGTTCTGTTTGTGGTGGTTCGAATCCGCCTTGGACAACGAAAGAAAACTATGGAAATAAAAAAGGGGGATGCCCAGTACGGAGCATCTCTTTTGTCTTATTAAGTATGAATACGAATTACTATATAGTAGCCGGACATTGCTTTTGTGTCAGTGCCGAAGATCGTGTGTTGGAACTGATGACGAACTACGAACCCTTTGTCGCAGCACAAGGTGAAACGGTTTTTGCCCTGACAGTCAAGGCTGGTGAGGCTGTGAGCTATGTGGAGGAGCTGCGTCAGGAGGATGAGGGCCAGGATATTATTTGTGGCAGAACTTTCGATCATCCTGTCTTTGAATTCCGCTGGGGTGGACGTACTGCAGGCTGGCTGGAGTGCGAGTCAGACTATCGCAACGCCACGCTGACGACGACAGGCTATGCTGAGAAGATGGCTGTTGACAACGCCCTGATGGTGCTCTACGCCCTGGCAACAGCAGGCCTGAATACGGCATTGTTCCATTCGGCAGTGGTGAGCTATGAGGGTCGTGCCTATATGTTCCTGGGTAAGAGTGGTACGGGTAAGAGCACCCATGCCTCCTTGTGGTTGCGCTATATCAACGGCACTGAGCTGGTGAACGACGACAACCCTGTGGTCAGAGTGACTGACGATGGAATGGCTGTGGTCTATGGAAGCCCTTGGAGTGGAAAGACGCCCTGCTATCGTAATATAAGCTATCCGTTGGGAGGCATCGTACAACTGAGTCAGGCTCCCTATAATAAGATTAAGCCTCTGAAAGGCATCTCTGCTTACGTTGTCCTGGTACCCAGCATCTCTGGCAAGCGTTGGGACAGACAGGTAGCTGACGGACTGCACCAGACGGAGAATGCCTTGGCGCAGACAGTGCCTACGTGGCATTTGGAGTGCTTGCCCGACGAGGCTGCAGCCCAGCTGTGTAACAGTACCATCACCGTTTAATCAACCAAGTGTAAGGGCGTGACTGACGAGGTTATTATACAGGAAGCTATCAGACTGGTGAACGACGGGGTGAGTGTGACCTTCCCTGTCAAGGGCTGGAGCATGCTTCCTTTCATTATCGGCGGCAAGGAAAGTGTCATCCTAGGCTCCCCAAAGGATGTGAAGGTGGGCGATGTGGTGCTGGCATGGGTCGAGGGCTCACGCTATGTGGTACATCGCGTCATCAAGATACAGGGCGACCACCTGACGCTGATGGGTGATGGTAATATAGCAGGAACGGAGCGCTGCACAGTAGCCGACGTCAAGGCTATTGCCACCCATGTGGTAGATGCCAAGGGTCGCCGGCGTTCGCTGTACAGCACGTGGCGCCAGCGTGGTGCCAGAGTGTGGTATGCGTTGCGCCCCATCAGAAGGTATTTATTAGCAATATATAAAAGGATATGAGACAGAAGAAAGGATTTGTGCTGCGCGATGTGTGTGGCGAGATGGTAATCGTAGGCGAAGGCTTGGGAGCTGTCGACTTTGGCAAGCTCATCAGCCTGAACGAGACTGCAGCATTCCTGTGGCAACAGGCTGAGGCACAAGGCGACTTTACTGTTGACTCTCTGACCGCTGCCCTTTGTAGGGAATACGACGTGGAGGAAGACAGAGCACATGGCGATGTCGAGCGTATCGTTGCTGAGTGGCAGAAAGTCGGAGTCGTGGAATGAATTATGTCGGTTGGTTCTGGCGCAATACAAAGGGCATTCGCCTGAATACGGCAGTGCGCATTGTAGCAGGCATAGGGCAGGTGGCCTTGGGCCTGCTTATGGTATGGCTGAGTAAGCAGTTCATTGATGACACCATCCGCAGGGGTACTGCTGAGGACATCATGTGGATGATATTGTGGCTGGTGCTGACAGTAGTAGGGGGTGTCGTGTTCCGACAAGTCTACTATTATTTGGGCGTCAAGGCTAACACCCGGCAGATGAATGCCCTCAGGCTACACATGTTCAGCTGTCTGTTTATGCGCCAGCTGTTTACCGACCAGGAGTTACACTCAGGTGATGTCAGCTCGCGTCTGGCCAAAGACATTGAGGTAGTCTGTCAAGCCATGACGGATGTGTTGCCGCAGATGCTGGTGACGTCCATCCAGCTGTGTGGCGCCTTCCTGTTACTGCAATATTTTGATGAAAGGCTGGCCTGGGCCCTGTTGGTATTGACACCCATGGCTTTGGTTGTTGCCAAACTGATAGCTCGTAAGTTACGCAAGATGACCCTCGATATCCGCGAGGATGAGAGTCGCATCCAGATGCATGTCCAGGAGGGCGTGGAGTACAATGCCGTGTTGCGCTCCCTGGACAGCGAGTCGTGGCTGACGGAGCGTTTGGACACCATGCAGCAACGTCTGCGAGGGCATGTGATGCATCGCACACGTTTTACCGTCGTGGCCAGAATGATACTGGGCAGTGCCTTCGGACTGGGCTATCTGATGGCCTTCGTATGGGGTGGCCTGCAGTTGCGTACAGGAGTCATCACCTTCGGAGTGATGACCTCGTTTTTGCAGCTGGTGAGTCAGATACAGCATCCCGTCCTGCAGTTGCTGAACCTGCTGCCTACACTGATACATGCCACTGCAAGCGTAGAACGACTGGAGGAGCTCTCCACAGAGGAGAATACTACTGACAAAGACCAGGGCACGTGGGTTGAGCAACATGGGGAGCGTGGCGTACGCTTCGAGGATGTCAGCTTCAGCTATGCGACAGGCGACCGTAGGATACTGTCACACTTTACCCATGAGTTCAAGGCGGGCTCGAAGACGGCTATCATGGGTGAGACGGGTATAGGCAAGACTACGCTCTTCCGACTGATACTCGGACTGGTACAACCTATAGAAGGCTCGGTGACCACAGGAAAAGGCATGTGTTACGTGCCACAAGGCAATACGCTGATGAGTGGTACCATACGCTACAATCTGCAGCTGGCTAAGCCTGAGGCTACCGACGACGAGCTGTGGAGTGTGCTGCATACGGCATGTGCCGACTTCGTCAGAGACTTGTCGGAGGGCATCGATGCAGAGTTGGGTGAAAGAGGAAGTGGATTAAGCGGAGGTCAGGCCCAGCGCATAGCCATAGCCCGTGGCTTGCTGCGTCCAGGCAGTATCCTGTTGCTTGACGAGATCAGCTCGGCACTGGACGAGGATACGGAGCGGGAGCTCTTCAGCAGGCTCTTTGAGCAATATCCCGACAAGACCGTCATTCTCATCACCCACCGTTCTGTAGTGGCAGCCTTGTGCGACGAAAAAATGGTTTTTTAGGAAAAGAAATAAAGGGATAATATTTAAAAAAGGTTAATTATTTCGTTGTTTTTGCTGTAATTCACAGCGTTTTATTAATTTTGCACGTCTTTTACGGAGAGTAAGAGGTATAATATCAAGGTAAGAGACTGTATATGAGACAGCTTAAGATTCAGAAGAGTATCACCAATCGCTCGAGCGAGGCACTGGATAAGTATCTGGTTGAGATAGGCCGTGCACCGCTGATTAGTATAGACGAGGAAATAGAACTGGCACAGACCATCCGTCATGGGGGGCGTGAGGCTGAGAGAGCCAAGGAGAAGCTGGTAAGTGCTAACTTGCGCTTTGTGGTGTCAGTGGCAAAGCAGTACCAGCATCAGGGCCTGTCGCTGACCGATCTGATAGACGAGGGTAATATAGGACTCATCAAGGCAGCGGAGAAGTTCGACGAGACGCGTGGTTTCAAGTTTATCTCTTATGCAGTATGGTGGATTCGCCAGAGTATCCTGCAGGCCATAGCAGAGCAGAGCCGTATTGTGCGCCTGCCCTTGAACCAGACTGGAGCGCTGAGCAAGATTAATCAGACTATCAACACTTTTGAGCAGGAACATGGACGACGTCCCTCTAACACTGAGTTGGAGGAGCTGACAGGCGTAGAGAGTGAGAAGATAGAGCAGGCCATCAAAGCTGATGCCCACCACATGAGTATTGATGCTCCCTTTGGCGATGACGATGACAATACGATGAGCGACCTGCTCTCGTCGGGCGACGAGACCAGAACAGACAAGCAGGTGGACTACCAGTCGCTGACGGCTGACCTCGACTCTGTGTTACGCAGGGTGCTGAAGGATCGCGAGCTGCGTATCGTGAAGGAGTGTTTTGGCATCGGATGTCAGGAGAAAGGGCTTGAGGAAATCGGTACGGAGATGGGTCTTACTCGTGAGCGAGTACGCCAGATTCGCGAAAAGAGCATTGCCAAATTACGCGATAGCGGCTATGCCAAGGTACTGGTCAAGTATCTGGGTTAAGTATTAATCTATTTTAAATCGTATAACAAAAGGATGGCAATTCGGAAAAGAATTGTTATCTTTGCATGGTAATAACTGATTTAATTTAGTAAAACAAACTAATTATGGCAAATCTATTTTCATTGGAAGGTAAGAATGCGTGGATTACAGGCGCTTCTTACGGCATTGGCTTCAACATTGCAAAGGCTTTTGTTGCAGCAGGTATCAAGACCATTATCTTCAACGACATCAACGAGGCTGCTCTGCAGCGTGGTCTGGACAACTACAAGGCTGAGGGCATCACTAACGTGAAGGGCTATGTCTGCGACGTGACTGACGAGGTGGCTGTAAAGGCACTTGTGGAGAAGATTCATGCAGAGGTAGGTCAGATTGACATTCTGGTTAACAACGCAGGTATCATCAAGCGTATCCCCATGCACGAGATGAAGCGTCAGGAGTTCCAGCAGGTTATTGACGTTGACCTTGTAGCTCCCTACATTGTCAGTGCAGCAGTAATTCCTGAGATGATGAAGCGCAAGGAGGGTAAGATTATCAATATCTGCTCTATGATGTCTGAGCTGGGTCGTGAGACTGTGAGTGCATATGCAGCTGCCAAGGGTGGTCTGAAGATGCTGACTCGTAACATCTGCTCAGAGTATGGTGAGTACAACATCCAGTGTAACGGTATTGGCCCGGGCTACATCGCTACTCCACAAACCGCTCCACTCCGTGAGCGCCAGCCAGACGGTAGCCGTCATCCGTTCGACTCCTTCATCTGCGCTAAGACTCCTGCCGGTCGTTGGCTCGATCCGTCAGAGTTGGGTGGTCCCGCTGTATTCCTGGCATCGCATGCTTCTGACGCAGTCAATGGACATGTGCTCTATGTAGACGGTGGTATCCTGGCCTACATCGGCAAGCAGCCCTAATGGCTTCAGTTGGCTTTTGACATTAGGTAATTGGCTGATAGCTAGCCGCTAACAGCTAAGAGTAAGAAAAAAGAGGCTCTCACAAGGAAGCCTCTTTTGATTTTTTGTTGACAAGTATATAATTACTTAACAGCGTCAGCAAGCTCAGCACCAGCCTTGAACTTAGCAACCTTCTTGGCAGCAATCTTAATCTTCTCCTTGGTTGCGGGGTTGATACCCTCGCGAGCGGGCTTCTCAGAAACAGCGAATGTACCGAAACCAACCAGCTGAACCTTGTCACCCTTCTTCAGAGCATCGATGATAGCTGCTACTGTGGCATCAAGTGCCTTCTTTGCGTCAACCTTTGTCAGACCAGCACCAACTGCAATCTGATCAATTAATTCTGATTTGTTCATAATTTTGTTGTTTTAAAAAGTGAATTTATAAATGGTTTAAGTCATTTCTGACGCAAATATAGGGTAAAGTATTTAAAAAACAAACAAAAAAAGGAAAAAAATGCCTATTTTCATGAAAAAAAGTGGGTATTGCCCTATTTTTGTGCTAAAAAACGGATATTTTTCGTAATTTTGCGCACGAATTAATAAAGAGAGAGAAATCGGGAACAACAAGTAGTAAGACAATTATAAACTTTAGAATATGAATAATATGCCTGCAATGACCAAGAATCTTCTCATCGTTAATTTCTTGGCATTCATAGCGACATGGGGTTTACAGATGCGTGGGGTTGACCTGACCTCCCTGCTGGGACTCCATTTCTTTTTGGCGAGTGATTTCCATGTCTATCAGTTCATTACCTACATGTTTCTGCATGGAGGTTTTACACATATTTTCTTCAATATGTTTGCCTTGTGGATGTTTGGTAGCGTGATAGAACGGGTCTGGGGATCGAAGAAATTCCTTTTTTATTACATTTCTTGCGGAATAGGAGCTGGTATCGCTCAGGAGCTGGTACAGTATGCCACCTATATGATAGAGGGCATTGCTGCCTATCAGTATGTGAATGCCGGTGGTGTGCAGATGTCGACGGATGCCTACATTAACCTGTGGACCACCATTGGTGCCTCGGGAGCGGTGTATGCCATCCTACTGGCCTTTGGCATGATATTCCCCAACGAGCGTCTCTTCATCATTCCATTCCCATTCCCTATCAAGGCCAAGTGGCTGGTGGTGGGCTATATTGCCATTGAGCTGTTCTCGGCTATGAGTGGTCCTGGCGATGGCGTGGCCCACATGGCTCACCTGGGTGGTATGCTTTTCGGCTTCCTGCTCATACGCTATTGGCAGAAACATCCTGACTCCAGCCAGCGCTTCGGGCGGAGTAGGGGACAGGAGTTCTTTGACAACATGAAGCGTCGCTACGACCAGCGTCAGCAGTCCAGTCATATGAAGGCCGAGCACACTAATCCCGATCCTCGTCGTGAGACCGATCAGGAGTATAATGCCCGTAAGCGTCAGAACCAGGAAGAGATTGATGCTATTCTCGACAAGATTCGCAAGAGTGGCTACGACAGTCTGACGAAGGAAGAGAAGCAGAAGTTGTTTGACCAGAGTCGCGAGTCGTGATTAAGAAACTCAAGAAGTTTACTATCCAGATGATTGCCGGGGCCAACATTGCCACTGTCATCATCTTGTTGTTGGTGGGTTACAGCGACCGTCTGTATCCTGCTGACCATCCTATATTGTCGACAGCAGGACTTACATTCCCCATCTTCCTGCTCATCAACATGGCTTTCCTCTTCTTTTGGCTGGTGTTCAAGTGGCG
>JAFPEE010000074.1 GCA_017389705.1 Prevotella sp. | reverse complement strand
GTGAGACGGGACAGTGTCAGGAGACAGGACGCGACCAAGGACACGCGCAGTTGGGACTAGAGGCGATAGCCGACATCTGCGAGATGGCTTGGCAGCAGGGCGATGACCTCTGGGGGGCACTCGACAACCGGCTGATGAAGGGCTTTGAGTACACGGCCCGCTACAATCTGGGCAACGACGTGCCTTTCGAGACATGGACAGACTTGACTGGTCTCTACTGCGACTGGACGGAACCGGGGCAGATGGGACGCGGAAAGCTGTGGGACATCTACCAGAAACCCTACGACCACTATGTGAAGGCGAAGGGGCTGAAGATGCCGTACACGAAAAAGGTGCTGGCACTGCAAGCCAAGGCAGAGCGCAAGGGGGAGAGTCGCGAGGTGCGGGTGCCGGGTGTGAAGGAAGGTACGAAACTGCATCAGGTGTTTACGTATCCAGCCCCTGAAGGTGCGCCTCTGAAGCATGACTACGATGTGTTCATCCAGCCGCGCGGCAGCAAGGAGTGGACGAAAATAGACACATATATGGCGAAGGTGAATGCCTCGACTGGCAGCGGCAAGCACGCCATTAGCGAGATTTCCTACGCCTTCTTCGACTTCACGGGCGATGTGTTTGTGAAGGTGGTTAGCAAAAACAAGAAATTCAAGAAGGCCCGCATCCGTCCCGACTATCGCGGCACGATTGCCAACGTGCAGAACGACTCGACGGTGCAGTTCCTTCTGTTCCAGCCTGAGAACGTGAGCGTGGAACTGGACGGCGACATCACTGACAATCTGTTGGTATTTACTTCGAAGCCCACTATTAGCAAAGAAGATGCCGGGAAAGCTGCCAAAGCACAGGGCCGTGACTTCCGCTACTATGCCCCTGGCATATACACGGAAGATGTCATCAAGGTGCCGTCGAATACCACGGTCTATCTTGACGGGGGCAGTTATTTCTCGGGCACCTTTGCCATTGAGAATGCTGAGAACGTGAGCATCTTAGGCCGTGGCATCGCCCGACCTGCAAGTGGCTATGAAGGCTGTCATATTCACTGTTCGAAGAACGTGCTGATTGACGGTCTCATCGTCAACACCTGTCCTGTGGGTGGTAGTGACGGTGTGACGCTGCACGATGTCAGGAGCATATCACATCCTGGATGGGGTGACGGCTTAAATGTCTTTGCCTCCTCGAATGTCCTTTTCGACCGCGTGTTCTGCCGTAACAGCGATGACTGCACCACGGCCTACGCCACTCGGAAGGGCTTCAGCGGCAACACCCGAAATGTGCGGATGCGCAACAGCACACTCTGGGCCGACGTGGCGCACCCTATCTTCATCGGCATTCACGGCAACCCTGAGGTGGGCGACACCATCGAGCATCTGGTTTATGAGAACATCGACATTCTGGGACAGACAGAGCCACAGGTGGACTACCAGGGCTGTCTGGCCATTAACTGCGGCGACGGCAACCTCGTGCGCGATGTACTCTTCGATAACATTCGCATTGAACAGATTGAGGCTGGCAGCATTGCGCAGGTGAAGGTGGGATATAACCAGAAGTATTGCACGGCACCAGGTAGGGGCGTGGAGGATGTCACCTTCCGCAACGTCCGCTACACGGGCACTACGCCGAATCTCTCCATCATCAACGGCTACGACACCGACCACGGCATCCGCAACATCACCTTCAAAGGAATGAAAATCAACGGACAGCCAATCTACGACGAGATGCCCAGCAAGCCTCGCTGGTATGCCACCGCCGACTACGTGCCGATGTTTGTGGGCAATCACGTCAGCGGCGTGGTCTTCACGAAGGAGATCGGACAGTTCAACGTGAATCAGCAGTTGGCCTACTGCTCTTCACAGGTGGATAAGGCATTAGAAAGTTTGCGTCCCTACGACTTCACCATGATGCCACGCAACATTTTAAGGGAAGGGCGGACATGGAACCTCCGTAAGGCAAAGCCCGAAGAATGGTGCTCGGGCTTCTGGCCGGGCATTTTGTGGATGGCATTCGACTACAACAAGAGCGAGGCTGTCAATAAAGCCGCTATTGGCTACACCGAAGCTATTGCACCTATCATCAATAGTCCCGTATTTGACCACGACCTGGGATTTATCGCTATCAACTCGTTCCTGAAAGGCTATGAGGTAACAAAGAACGAGCACTATAAGCAACTCGCCTTGCAAGCCGCCGACTCGCTGACCACACTCTTCACCCCCACTGTGGGCACCATCCTCAGTTGGCCTCGCCACGTGAAGGACTATGGCGGCCACAACACCATCATGGACAACATGATGAACCTGGAACTGCTGTTCTGGGCGGACAAAGAAAGGCACAGCCAAACCTCAAACCTTTACGATATTGCTGTTCGTCATGCCGATACAACGATGAAGAATCACTTCCGGCCCGATGGTTCATGCTATCACGTTGCCGTCTATGACACCTTGACGGGAAAGTTCATCAAGGGCGTGACGCATCAAGGATATGCTGACTACTCAATGTGGAGCCGCGGACAGGCATGGGCCATCTACGGCTACACCATGGTCTATCGCTATACTAAGAACAAGCGTTTCCTCGATTTCGCCCAGAAGGTGACGGACATCTACCTGAAGCGATTGCATGAAACCAGCGACGACATGGTGCCTATCTGGGATATGGATGACTCAAGAGGTATAGCGGCCCCTAAGGACGCCTCAGCGGCTTGTGTCGTTGCCAGTGCCCTGCTGGAGTTGTGCCAATATGTGAAAGATGGCGACCGCTACCGCGATGCAGCCATACAGATGCTCCGCGACCTGAGTACCGCCCGCTACCAAAGCCGCGACAAGAACGTCTCATTCCTCATGCACTCTACTGGCCACCATCCCGC
>JAFPEE010000073.1 GCA_017389705.1 Prevotella sp. | reverse complement strand
ATTGGATTGAGCGTCTCAAGGAGGTGAAGGGCTCTCAGAACAACATCTTCACCATCGGTATGCGTGGCATTCACGACAGTTCGATGGAGGGCTATCAGACTGATCAGGAGAAGTTCGACGGTCTGCAGCAGGTGATCAACGACCAGCAGAAACTGCTGAAGGCACATCTTGGCGACCCGTCGCGGCTTCCCCAGATGTTCGTACCTTATAAAGAGGTGCTGCAGCTCTATGAGATGGGGCTGAAGGTGCCTGACTATGTGACGCTGATGTGGTGCGATGACAACTACGGCTATATGACCCGTTATTCAGATACCCTTGAGCAGCAGCGACAGGGTGGGGGAGGCGTCTACTATCATCTCAGCTACTGGGGGCGCCCCCACGACTATCTCTGGCTGACCACCACCCAGCCCGGACTCATCTATAACGAGATGCGTGAAGCCTACGACCGCCATGTCCGTAAACTCTGGATTGCGAATGTACACGATGTGAAGGTGGCTGGCTACGACCTGGAGCTCTTCCTCGATATGGCCTGGGACATCAACAGCGTCAATGCCTCTACCCTTGACAGCCATTACCGTCGATGGCTCTGCCGACAGTTTGGTGATGAGGCTGGTAACCGCCTATTCCCAGCGATGCACGACTTCTTCCGCCTCTGTAGTGAGCGCCGCCCTGAGTTTATGGGTTGGACGCAGGTGGAGCTCGACAAGAAGAAGTATCATCGTGGTCTCTCGCCCGTCGATAGCATTGGGATGACAGCCCGAGAAGCCGCTCTCCGTCTTGCAGACTTTGAGCAGATCAAGGCTGTTGTGGCTAAATGCCGTTCCCGTGTTCGTCCTGAACTGGCTGATGCCTTCTTTGCAGCCATCGAATATCCTGTCTATGCTGCGGCAGCCATGAGCCGGAAGATTCTCTCCGACTCTGTTGATAGCCATCGGGCCTATGAGGAAATCCAGTCGCTCACGGCCCGATATAATACTTTGCAGAACGGCAAGTGGCGCGGGCTGATGGATGCTGCTCCGCGTCAGTTGCCGGTCTTTGCCGATGTGAGGGGCTTACGTTTCTCTGCTGATGATGCCGATGTGATAGTCCTTAAGTCCGCAGCCGATTATGAGCAGGCTTCGGCTGGTGCAGAACCAGTTCAGATGCTTGGTCACTCGATGCAGGCAGTCCGCCTGCCAAAGGGCGGACTGCTCACCTATCGTTTCTTCGTAGAGCGTGAGGGTGATTACTCGCTGACAACTGCCCTGATTCCGACACATGCCGTAGATGCAGGCGACATCCGCTATAGTGTGACGGTTGACGATGCCCCAGCGGTGACCTGGTCACTCAAAGAACCCTTCCGCTCTGAGGAGTGGAAGCGGAATGTGCTTCGAGCTCAGGCTCTTCGTCATCAGAAGGTTCACCTCTCTGCCGGCAGCCACCAACTGACCATCCAGGCCCTTGACGACCATGTGGTGGTAGACCAATGGAAACTATCTACTTCATCACAATCTTATTGCCATTATTGATATACACGCCTTTGGCGCTGGGCTTGCCGTTGAAACGGCGACCATTGAGGTCGTAGTACTTTTCAGCCATGCGAGAAGCGGCGTTCACTGTGTTGATGCCTGTGTCTACGGCATCCTTGGCCTGTTTCATGACCTCTTCCAAGATTGACGTAGCGAACTCCATGTCAGATTGCGTGAGTTTGTCGTCATCCTTAATCTCCTTGGCAGTGTTGATGATATGCTGTAGTACGGAAGCGATGCAGGGGCTGCTCTCCTTGATGCTGGTGTAGTATTCCTCTGCCTCGCTGATGGCAGCGGCGAGGTCTATGCGTGCTACCTCAGTCTTGATCTGCTTGATACCCTCATTCGGTATTGCTGTAGTGAATTCCAACAACTCCACTATAGCGTCGGGATCGTTATATATATCCTTGCAATTCCCGATGAGAGCAGCCATCTTTTGTTCCTGTTCGGGGTATTTCCCCTTGATGCTGTTGTAGTATTCCTCTGCCTCGCTGATGGCGGTAGAAAGGGCATTTCGAGCTATGGCAATCTTGCACTGATTCACGCTCTCGTTTATGGCAGATGTAGCGAAATCAATATCAGATTGCGTTGCATCGGCATTGTTCTGCACCTCCTTGCAACCATCGATGATGCTTGCCAGCACCTTTGCTTCGTTGGGGTTGCTCTTCTGGATGCTGCCCGAGTAGGTTTCGGCCTCGCTGATGGCGGCGGCGAGGGCTGTCTTGTCCGTGGTGTTAGGGTCGGCTTGAACTGTCTGCACGGTCAGCAGGGCAAGGATGAGCATGATGGCCATCCGTGCTGGTTTCATGTTGCTAAAAATCTTTTTCATCGTTTTCTTGTTTAATTATTAATGTTTGTTGTAGGATCAAATACCAAATGATTTCTTATTCTGTGTTTTCTTTTACTTAGTAAACACCTTCTTCCCCTCATTCTTCAGTCAGTTTTGTATTCTTTAATCTTTTATCACCTAAATTCCGCAGCACTTTAGTTTAACTATTTTTATAAGTTCCTGGGCAACAAAATATTGTCCAGGATTTTGCCATGTCAGATTTTTCACTTACCTTAGTGCTGCAAATCAAGACAAGCAAAAATCATCAATGACATGGCAAAGGTACAACAAAAATCTGAGAAAATCAGCGCTTTTGGCGGAATATTTTTCGTTTTGGACAGATTTGACCGTATTCTTTCCTCTGTAATCGACT
>JAFPEE010000072.1 GCA_017389705.1 Prevotella sp. | reverse complement strand
TAAACACGGAAATCGTAAGATGGCCGTGTATAGATACCTATGTGCCTAATTCATGTACCTCCACGGATTTAGTCACTTTGGCGGGGCAATTTGTTTCCCATTTATAGAGGAAAGATACTAAAAAAAGGGGGAAACAACCAATTTGTATGCTTAAATAATGTTAAATCATCTCGGCCTAAGATGGGTTGACATTGCTGTGTGTAGACAAATGCCTACGCGGATGTCTTGAAATTGCATTACGAGTGAAGGGGCGTCGTATTACGATTGAAGGGCCTTCGTATTACGACTGAAGGGCCTTCGTATTACGACTGATTCCCTACTGACTGCTTTCATGAAAAAACGAAAAACAGTCTGAAAATAATTGCAGGAATGTTTGGAGAAATGAAATTAATTTCGTACCTTTGTATTCACAATAAAGAAGCAACGATACATCACTTATTCATTAACTAATACTTAAGACTATGAAGAAAATCATGATGATGGCCGTAGCCGCCTTGATGGCTACAGTAAGTGCTAACGCACAGTTTGAGAAAGGCACATGGTCTTTGCAGCCCTATGTTGGCGGTGTTATCTCGTCAGTCACCAACGTAGGCAATTTTGACCTTGGCGACGGTGTGGAACTAAAGAAGAAGATGACTGTAGGCTACATCATCGGTGGCGAAGCGGAATATCAGTTTGCTGATAAGTTCAGCGTTGCAGCCGGAATCAACTACACCTCTCAGGGTTGTGGCTGGAAAGACATTGACTATTGGGAAGGACCAATCAAAGTGGAGGTGAAGGACCAAAGCGACATTCTGGGCTACATAAAGATTCCTATTGTAGCTAACTACTACATCTTCAAGGGCTTTGCCGTCAAGACCGGTGTTCAGTTCGGTTTCCTGGTTACCTCTAAGTTCTATGCGCACGGAAAAGCCAAGATGGACGTCTTGGGAGATGGCGTCAACAGAGAAGTGGACCTTTACGGTACGGTTGACATGAAGGACCAGTATCAGAAGTTTGATTTCTCCATTCCTATTGGTCTTTCCTACCAGTTCAAGGTGCCCATCACCATCGATGCCCGCTATCAGCTTGGTCTGACAAAGCTGAACAAGCAGAGCGTTGATGGTGTGAAGGACAGCAAGAACAGCGTATTTACCCTGACTGTCGGTTATAAGTTCGCCCTGTAACCGCCCATTAGTGAAACAAGAGGGCCACCTGATGGGGGAGCCCTCTTGTCGCACTATGTTAATATAGATTAGTTAAAGTAGTATTTCACACCGAGTTGGAGGCGCCAACACTGGTCGTAGTTGTGGTTGTAGTCCCACGTTGTGTTCATGTAGGTGCCATCCGTATTCTTTGCCATACGATAGACGGGGATGCCGTTCTCCTTGCTGTCAACGGTAAGCAGACGAATCATATTGTTGGACATGCCTGGAGCGTACTTGGCAACGCCCCACTTGGAGTTGAGCAGGTTACCAAGGTTCTCGATGTTGGCAATGAGCTGCAGCTTGTGCATAGTATTGCCAATCTTGATGTCGAAGTCGTGAGCCCACTTGAAGTCGAACTTATGTACCCAGGGTGCACGTGCGGCATAGGCGTCAGCATACTCGCCCTTGTGGCTGCTCAGGTAGCTGTCCTGGTCGACGTACTTCCAGAAGGCAACGCGGTCTTCCTCTGTGGCAAACTTGATTTCGCTGTCGTCGCGGGGAATATACATCAGGTCGTATGACAGTCCGTCGCCGTTGAGGTCGTTGGTGTAGCAGTAGCTCCATCCCGAGGGTGAGTAGCCGGTATAGAAGAGTGAGAAGTGGTCCTTGCCATAGGTATAGTTGATGTTGGCAATGAGGCGGTCAGGAACAACGTAGATAGAGTTACGCACGTCGATGACGTTAGGACCATTGACGGTATGCAGATACTGCCAAGCTGCCGAAGCATTGGAGCCGGGCATGCCGGTGACCTCGCGGTTGACGGTATGAGTATAAGCTGCACTGATGCGCAAGTCCTTGATAGGCTCTGCGGTGAGCTGCAGGCTGGCTGTCAGTCCATAACCCTTGTGGTTGTTGGTGAGCACGCAGGCGTTGTTATACTTGGTGTAGTAGTTCCAGTCGGCCTTGTTGGAAGGATAGATATAACGGTCGTCGGCACCCTGGAAGCGTGACCAGGTCTCGTCTGGGTTCTTCTGATTCCAGTTGTCAAGGTTGACGGCATTGACGTTCTTAGTGTACATGAACTCGGCTGTCACGCTCAGGGGGAACGATACGGGCACCTGATAGTCGACGGCCAGAGAGGTCTTCCATACCTGTGGCATCTTGAAGTCGCGGTCTACGCCAGCCACTGAGGAAGGAATGATGCCGTTGGGATCCATGCTGTAAGGAGCACCGAGCTTCTCGCGGATGCCCTGGACATCGGTGGTGAGGCCTCCTGCGAAGCTAGCCAGACGCTCGTCGCCAGCACGGGCTACTACGAGGTTCTGAATCATACCTGAGTTGGTGGGCATGTTGGTGAAGAACACGAGGGGCAGGCGACCTGCGAAGAGTCCCGTACCACCACGTACCTTGAGTGAGCGGTCGCCAAAGACATCCCATGTGACGCCTACACGGGGCGACACCTGGATGTTGCCCTTGGGCCACTTGCCTACGTCGAGGTGGCGGCCTCCGAAGTCGAGGTCATAGAGGGCCTGGTTGAAGATGAGGTCGCTCTCGTTGAACGAGATGTTATCGAAGCGGATACCTGCAGTCAGCTTGAGGTTCTGACGGATGTTCCACTCGTCCTGCAGATAGAGTCCAATCTGGTTGAAGCGTACCTTAGAAGCGGGGTCGGTCTGGCCGTCGTAGCCATAGGCCAGTGCTACGCCGATAGGTGCAGCACCCTGCATGAAATCTTCCAAAGAGGCATAGCGGTAGTAGCCAGTACCCTGACGCATGTAGCTGTTACGGGCCATCTGGTGCTCGAAGTTCAGACCTGCCGTGAGCTTGTGGTCGCCCAGGTAGTAGGTGAAGTTGTCGTTGATGGTCAGTATCTTGTTCTGCACGCGGTTGTTAAAGGTAAACAGCTCGTGACCCAGCGTCATATAGGGGTTGTTGTCCTTCATGATCTCAACCATAGGGAAGATGTCGGAGTTGGTGCTGCGAGGGTCGTCGATGTTTGAATAGGTGATGAGCAGCTGGTTGCTCATGTTCTGTCCGAAACGGCTGTTGAGATCGGCAGAAAGCGTGGTGACCTTGTTGTTATACTGGAAGAAGCTGTTGGCAAAAGCCATAGAGTTGATGCCTACGCAGGCCGACTTCAGACCACCGACGTCGCGTGACGAGGCATTGGGGGTGCTCCACTCCTCATTCTTGGTGTGGTTGAAGCGGATGGCCAGATGGTGTTCGTTGGTGATGTTCCAGTCGAGGCGTGCCAGGAACTTATTGTTCTTGATACCACCAGGATAAGAGTCGGCAGAGCCGGTGTCGTAGCCGTACTTGTTCCTGACGAAGTCTGAGACCATCAGCATGTCGGAGAGCAGCGTACGCGAGGTGTAGGTCTTGCTGTCAGCACCCTCGCCTGTAGCATCGGGATGCCAGAAGGTAGGTACCTTCTCTGCATCGACGTGCTCGTAGTTGACGAAGAAGAAGAGCTTGTCCTTGAGGATGGGTCCACCGAGGGTGAAGCCATAGGTCTTCTGCTCGTCAGGGGTGGGTTCTGCGTTCTGCATACCGTCGACACGGTTGCCGTGCAAATCCTCGCTGGTATAGTAGAAGTAGGCTGTTCCTTTGAAGGTGTTGGTACCCGACTTGGTGACGGCATTGATACCACCACCGATGAAGTTCGTCTGGCGAACGTCGTAGGGTGACACGACTACTTGTACCTCATCGATAGCATCCATAGACACTGGCATACCACCACCGGGGAGGTTAGAGGACAGACCGAAGTTGTTGTTCAGGTTGGCACCGTCGAGGGTGAAGTTCGCCGAACGTCCGCTGCTACCAGCGAAGCTGTTGTTGCCTCCATAGTAAGGCGAGAGCTTGGCAATGTCGGCAATGCCACGACTGACGGTAGGAATATCCTGGATGGTGCGGTTGTTGATGTTAGTGGAGGCACCGGTCTTCTCGGCAGCAAACTTGGAGGCCTTACCACTGACGACAACCTCGGTCAGCTCGGTAGAGTTCTCCGAGAGCCATACGTTCAGCTCGTAGGTCTCAGCCAGCTGGAGCTCAAGGTCCTTGAAGGTCTTGGTTTCGTAGCCGATATAGCTGACGCTGACGGTATATGGCCCACCGTTACGCATACCCTGAATGGTGAAGCGGCCGCTGGTGTTGGTGACAGCAGCATACTTGGTTCCGGAAGGTTCATGGATGGCCTGGATGGTAGCACCGATAACCTCTTCCTGGGTATCTTCCATAGTTACCTTTCCGCTCAAGGCTGAAGTGGTAACCTGTGCCAGTATTGTCAACGTAGAAGTCAACATCATGGCCATTAAAACAAGTTTCTTATTCATAAATGATGAATCTAATGGTTTGTAATTGGCTGCAAAATTAGTTATTTTTTCCGAAACAACACACTTTTTTACCTTTTATTTTATGAAAGGCCGTGCATTTATGTCATATTCCCTTTTTTCTGCTTCCCATGCGGGCCTCAACTACGTTGACGACATAGTCGGCAAGCTTCTCGCACTCGTTGATGAGGTCCATGTAGATGGTACCTACGGCATAGGTGTAGAGGTGGTTGTTGATGTCGTTGATATTCTGCGACTTCAGCTGGTTGCGGTAGTTGTTGATCTCGTTCTCGATGTTGAAGGTACGGTTGACGTCGTAGGCCTCCTTACGACCTCCCAACAGGGCATTCATCTGCGTGAGTGCCTGGTTGGTGAGCTCCATCATCTGGTGAATGTGCTCATACTGGCGCTCAGTGAAGTGGTCTTTCTTGCTCTGCACTTTGCGATGGATGGTACGCGCCATATTGAAGCAGGCATCGCCAATGGACTCCAGCTCGGAAATCTCACGCAACATAGCACGGATCTTGGCCTTGGTCTCGTCAGACAGATGGGCGTCACCCACCTGGTCGAGGTATTTGGCTATTTCTATCTCCATATTGTCGGAGATGCCCTCGTACTTCTCGATGCGCGCATAAGCCTTAGCGAACTTCTGCTCGTCTTTCTCGGTGAGCAACTCTCGCACCATATCGAACATACGCTGCATACGCTCTGAGAAAGAACGAATCTCCTTCTGGGCCTCGAGGACGGAGAGCTCGGGGGTCTTCATGATACCCGACTGGATGAAGTGCAGACGGAAGTCCTCGTCCTCGACCTCCTGCTTGGGTTTGATGACCCAGCAGACAAAACGCTCAATATACTGCACAAACCATATCTGCAGCAGGGTGTTGGTGATATTGAAGGCTGAGTGGAACGTTGCCAGTACCATAGAGGCTTTGACGGCATAGCCAGGAGCAGAGGGCGACATAGCGATGTCGAAACCAACTACCTGACACACCAGGCTGAAGAAGGGCTTGAGCAGAATGAGCGCCCACGCGACACCAATGACATTGACGGTGAAGTGGGCAAAGGCAGCGCGACGGGCTTGCACATTGGCAGTTGCTGCTACGATGTTGGCTGTGATGGTAGTGCCGATATTCTCGCCCAGCACGAGCATGATACCCTCACCGATGTGGAGCACACCCGTGGTACACAGCATCATGGTGATGGCCATCACGGCTGCCGAAGACTGCACGCACAGCGTCAGCACAGTTCCCATCAGCAGGAAGAACAGCGAGTTCCAGAAGGTGCCCTCGTTGAAGTTCTGGAAGAAGGAGCTGATGGCGGCATTGGCATCAGGGTCCTGTACGAGCAGGAATCCCGTCTCCTTCAGCGTTCCCAGTCCCAGAAAGAGGAAGGCCACGCCGAAGAGGAAGTCGCCAATGATGCGACGGCTCTTCATATAGATAAGGATGATTCCCAGGAAGAAGGAGGGATAGACAAATTCGGTGATGTTGAACGAGAATCCCAGCGACATGATCCACGCCGTCACCGTAGTACCTATATGGGCTCCCATAATGACGGAGATGGCCTGCACCAGCGTCACCAGTCCTGCATTGACAAACGACACCGTCATAAGCGTCGTTGCCGTTGACGACTGTACGGCAGCAGTAACAAACATACCAGTCAGCATACCCGTGAAACGGTTGGTGGTCATAGCACCCAACACATGGCGAAGCTGGGGACCAGCCATCTTCTGTAGGGCCTCACTCATCGCCTTCATACCGAACATCAGCAACGCCAGCGAGCCTAGAAGCTTAAAAATTACCCAAATCGACATATTTTTTAATGATGAATTCTCAATTATCAATTTAATTTCGTAACTTTGGCGCCATAAAACATCTGTCGTATGGAACAACAAATACAAATCCGTTGCAAAAATAATAAAAAAAACCTAAATGTCAGCATCGGGAGCACACTTTCTGAAATTTTTTCTTTGTGTGACCTCCAAATGGAGTATGGACCTATAAGCGCGCGCGTAAATAATAAGGTGGAAGGAATGCACTTCCGCGTCTACAAGCCCAAGGACATAGAATTCCTTGACCTTCACGACGCTTCAGCCATGCGTGCCTACACCCGCAGCGTCTTCTTTGTGCTCAACAAGGCAGCACACGACATCTGGCCCGACTGTACTGTTGTCATTGACATTCCGGTATCGAATGGTTACTATATAGACCTCAGGCTGGACCATCCTGTAACCCCCGACGATGTGAATATCCTGCGCCAGCACATGAAGGAGATCATCAATGCCGACATCCCCATCCATCGCCACGAGACCACTACCGAGGAGGCCATCCGCATGTTCCGCGAGTCGCGCTCCTTCTCCAAGGTGAAGCTGCTGGAGGGCTCAGGGTCGCTCTACACAACATACTACGACATTGACGGATACATGGACTACTACTATGGCTCCATGCTCATCTCGACAGGACAGATACATCTCTTTGGCCTGGAGTACTACTATGACAGCTTGCTGCTACGCATCCCCTCACAGCAGGACCCCTCGCAGCTGGGAGCCTTCGTACGTCAGGATAAGATGTTCGAGATATTCAAGGAGCACCACCGCTGGCAGGACATTCTTGGCATGCGTACTGTTGGCGACCTGAACCAGGCCATTACCAAGGGACACACCAACGAGCTCATCCAGATCGGCGAGGCCCTGCAGGAGAAGAAGATAGCCCAAATAGCTGACGAGATAGCCCGCAGACCCGGCGTCAAGATGGTGCTCATAGCAGGCCCCAGCAGCTCTGGCAAGACGACGACCTGCAAGCGACTCTCCGTACAGCTGGCTGTCAATGGCATCAAACCCATCGGTATCTCGCTGGATGACTACTTCCTGGACCGTGAGAAGACGCCTCTTGACGAGACAGGAGACTACGATTTCGAACACCTGCATGCGCTGAACATTCCCTTGCTGAACGAGCAGGTGAATGCTTTGTTCCGTGGTGAGGAGGTGGAGTTGCCACGCTATAACTTCCAGAATGGTAAGAGCGAGTGGAGCGGCAAGAAGCTGCAGCTGAAGGGCAAGGAGGTGCTGGTAGTAGAGGGCATCCACGCCCTGAACCCTGAGCTGACGGCCAACATCCCCAACGAGCAGATCTTCCGTATCTATGCCTCGGCCCTGACCACCATCCTGCTGGACAACCACAACTACGTGCCCACTACGGACAACCGGTTGCTTAGAAGAATCATCCGCGACTATAAGTATCGTGGCGTCTCAGCACAGGAGACCATCCGCCGCTGGCCCAGCGTGCGCAAGGGGGAGAACAGGTGGATATTCCCCTACCAGGAGAATGCCGACGCCATGTTCAACTCTGCCATGCTCTTCGAGCTTGCCGTCATCAAGAAACAGGCTGAGCCCCTGCTCGAAGAGGTGCCCGAGAACTGCGTAGAGCATGCCGAGGCCTATCGCCTGCGTAAGTTCCTGCGCTACATACGCCCCATAGCAGAAGACCAGATACCTCCCACCTCGCTACTGCGTGAATTCCTGGGAGGAAGTTCCTTCGAATATTGAATATGCAACCATTTTAATGCATAAAAATGCAATAATGCAAGCGTTTGCGGGCATTTATTGCATTTTTATTGCTATTTATTTGGGTCTTTGCATAATTTACCGTACCTTTGCATGCCGAAAAGAAAATCATGTACGTATTAATATCATATTATGGCTGAACAATTAGAAATTAAAGAGCTCGAACAAGTGGTTGTTCGTTTCTCAGGTGACTCCGGCGACGGCATGCAGCTGGCTGGAAACATCTTTTCTACGGTCTCAGCGACTGTAGGTAACAGTATCTCAACATTCCCCGACTATCCTGCTGACATCCGTGCCCCGCAAGGCTCGCTCACAGGTGTATCTGGCTTCCAGGTGCACATTGGTGCCGGCCAGGTGTATACCCCTGGCGACAAGTGCGACGTGCTGGTGGCTATGAACGCTGCTGCCCTGAAGACGCAGTATCGCTATGCTAAGCCTGGGGCAACAATTATCATCGATACCGACTCGTTCGGTGCCAACGACCTGAAGAAGGCCGAGTTCAAGACAGAAGACTATCTAGGCGAGATGGGTATTGACCCCGATCGCGTCATCCAATGCCCTCTGACTACGATGGTGAAGGACTGCCTGGCAGATACCGGCATGGACAACAAAGCCATATTGAAGTGTCGTAACATGTTCGCCCTGGGTCTGGTATGCTGGCTCTTCGACCGCGACCTCTCGCTAGTGGCTAACTTCCTGAAGGACAAGTTTGCCAAAAAGCCTGCCATTGCCGAGAATAACATCAAGGTGGTGCAGGCAGGCTACGACTACGGTCACAACACCCACTCAAGTGCTGTCAACGTTTATCGTATCGAGACCAAGCACAAGGTGCCTGGACGCTATATGGACATCACAGGTAACAAGGCTACGGCCTATGGTTTCATGGCTGCCGCCGAGAAGGCCGGTCTGAAGCTCTACCTGGGTTCCTACCCCATCACTCCCGCTACGGATGTGCTGCACGAGCTGTCAAAACATAAGTCACTGGGTGTCACCACCGTACAGTGTGAGGACGAGATTAGTGGTGCTGCCTCCGCGTTGGGAGCCTCGTTTGCCGGTGCGCTGGGTGTCACCTCGACCTCTGGTCCTGGCATCTGCCTGAAGTCAGAGGCCATGAACCTGGCTGTCATCATGGAGTTGCCGCTGGTAGTACTCGACGTGCAGCGTGGCGGTCCCGCTACGGGTCTGCCTACCAAGTCAGAGCAGACCGACCTGCTGCAGGTGCTCTTTGGACGTAACGGTGAGAGTCCCATGCCCGTGCTGGCTGCTACAAGTCCTGCCGACTGCTTCGACGCTGCCTACCAGGCTTGTAAGATAGCCCTGGAGCATATGACACCTGTCGTATTGCTGACAGATGCCTATATTGCCAATGGCTCTGGTGCCTTCCGTCTGCCTGACATGGCCAAGCTCGATGCCATCAATCCTCCCTATGTTCCCGAGGAGATGAAGGGACAGTGGACACCATACATGCGTGCTGAGAACGGAACCCGCTACTGGGCCGTTCCTGGTCGCGAGGGCTTCACCCACATTCTGGGTGGTCTGGAGAAAGACTCGAACACAGGTGCCATCTCGACGAATCCCGAGAACCACGACCTGATGACACGTCTGCGCCAGCAGAAGATTGCCAACATCGAGGTTCCCGACCTTGAGGTCATTGGCGACAAGGACGATGCAGACCTGCTCATCGTAGGCTTCGGCTCTACCTATGGTCATCTGCACTCTGCTATGGACGAGTTGCGTGCCAAGGGCTATAAGGTAGCTCAGGCTCAGTTCAAGTACCTGAACCCGCTGCCCAAGAACACGGCAGAGGTTCTATCAAAGTACAAGAAAGTAGTGGTGGCCGAGCAGAACATGGGTCAGCTGGCCAGCTACCTGCGCATGAAGGTAGACAACTTCACCCCTGCCCAGTTCAACCAGGTCAAGGGTCAGCCTTTCGTGGTAGAAGAGTTAGTCAACGCATTCGAGGACATTTTAAAGAAGTAAACAGTTATGAGTTATACAGCAAACGATTATAAGAAAGGACAGCCAAGATGGTGTCCTGGTTGCGGTGACCACTTCTTCCTGGCATCGTTCCACAAAGCATTAGCAGAAATCGGTGTAGCCACCTGGGACACTGCCGTCATCTCGGGTATCGGATGTTCGAGCCGTCTGCCTCACTATATGGCTACTTACGGCATGAACACCATCCACGGACGTGCTGCAGCCATTGCCACAGGTGCCAAGGTGGCTAACCCCAACCTGACCGTATGGCAGGTGTCGGGTGACGGAGACGGACTGGCCATTGGTGGTAACCACTTCATCCACGCCAACCGCAGAAACATCAACCTGAACATGATTCTGCTAAACAACCGTATCTATGGTCTGACGAAGGGACAGTACTCCCCTACCTCACCCCGTGGATTCGTATCGAAGTCAAGCCCTTACGGAACGGTGGAAGACCCCTTCCGTCCTGCTGAGCTTTGCTTCAGAGCCCGTGGACACTTCTTCGCCCGTGCCGTTGCCACTGACTCACAGGGTACTGTAGAGATTCTGAAGGCCGCCTATGAGCACAAGGGTGCCGCTGTCTGCGAGATCCTGCAGAACTGCGTGATCTTCAACGACGGAACCCACGAAGCCGTATATAATAAGGAAGGTCGTAAGAAGAACGCCATCTATGTTCGTCATGGTGAGAAGCTGGTGTTTGGCGAGAACAATGAGTTCGGACTGGTACAGGAGGGCTTTGGCCTGAAGATTGTCGAGATTGGCAAAGACGGCTATACGCTGGATGACGTGCTGGTACACGATGCCCACTGCGAGGACAACACCCTGCAGCTGAAGCTTGCCCTGATGGGCAATGGCGACGGTTTCCCCGTAGCCTTGGGTGTCATCCGCGATGTAGACGCTCCCACCTACGACGAGGCGGTACACGCACAGATTCAGGAGATTTCTGCCCAGAAGAAGTATCATAACTTCACTGAGCTCCTGGAGACTAACGATACCTGGGAGGTGAAGTAAAAAATGTCAAGTGATAAGTGATAAGAAAGAAGGCATCCGGGGTTCGGATGCCTTCATCTTTTATTATTTCTCGCCTTTCTGTTTTGCGTATTTGTCTGCCAGCTTACGAAAGCTCTGTAGTTTCTCGCCATAGCAGAGGTCACCACAGTCGCCAAAACCTGGCACAATGTACTTATGATCGTTCATACCCTGGTCGATAGCTGCACACCAGATGGTGCTGTCGTCAGGCAGACACTCTTTGACAACCTCGATGCCCTCAGGAGCTGCAATGACACAACATACGTGAATCTTCTTAGGTTTGCCGGACTGCAGCAAGGCTTCGATGGCAGCAGCAAGACTGCCTCCCGTAGCCAGCATGGGGTCAACGATAAGCAGCGTCTTGCCCTTCACGCTGGGAGCAGCGATATACTCTGCATGCACACCTACCTCAGTATGCTCACGATTCAGGTACATGCGGAAAGCAGAGACAAAGGCATTGTCTGCCTCGTCGAAGACATTGAGGAACCCCTGATGGAAGGGCAGTCCTGCGCGCAACACTGTGGCGATAACCATGTCTTCCTGCTTGATGAGAGGAATGTCAAGAGAGCCCAGCGGGGTCTTGACAGTCTTGGGTTTATACTCGAGGGTCTTCGAAATCTCGTAGGCCATCATCTCGCCAATGCGCTCCACATTATGACGGAACGTCAGGCGATTCTTCTGATAATTCTTGTCGCGCAACTCAGCCATGTAGTGGTTGATGATGCTGTTCTTTTCTGCGAAATTAATTACTTGCATTGTTTTGCCTTAGGTTTGTTGCCGGCAAAGGTACAAAATAATTCTCAATAATCCATTGCCAATTATCTATTTTTTATTACCTTTGCCACGAAATGGCAATAAAAAAGGATTTTTTCAGCGTGCCGAGGCCCTGCTTGGACCTGAGGCTATGCAGCTCATCAGCCAACAGCGCGTCATCGTCTTCGGAGTAGGTGGTGTAGGGTCGTGGTGTGCCGAGGCGCTGGTACGTACAGGCATCAGAAAGCTGACCATCGTAGACTTCGACAGGGTGGATGTCACCAATGTCAATCGCCAGCTGATGGCCACCTCGGAAACGGTGGGCCAGGTCAAGGTGGAAGCATTGAAGGCACGACTGCTGAGCATTCATCCTGACGCTGAGATTACAGCCCTGGAGAAGACGTTTTCAGAGGACACGGCAGCAGACTTCCAGTTGGACACGTACGACTACATCATTGATGCCATAGACTCGCTGAAGGACAAGGCACAGCTCATCCTGATGGCCTGTCAGACCAAGGGTAAGCTGTTCTCGTCGATGGGTGCTGCCCTGAAGCTGAATCCGACAAAGATTCAGGTTGCCGAGTTCTGGAAAGTCAAGGGCGACCCCCTGGCACGAGCCCTACGCAACCGTTTCAAGAAGGACCAATGCTTCCCCAAGCGTAAGTTCAAGTGCGTATTCTCCGACGAGACCTTTCAGGCAGCAGGCGAAGGAAAGGGCTCGCTGGTGCATATCACTGCCGTCTTTGGCATGACCTTAGCGGGACTGGTGATACAAGATATCGCAAAGCGTGTTTTTGACAAGTCGGTGTAGCAAAAACGCTGCACCTTTTCCGTTTTTTAAATACTTTAACTCAAAAATAGTGTGCAGAGTATTAAAATCTCTAAACTTTGAACACTAAACTCTAAACTTTTTCGTACCTTTGCATGCGATTTCAAGATAATACGTTAATTTACAATTAAATAAGTAACAATTATGGCAAAGTTAGATTTGACACAGTATGGCATCACCGGTTCAACCGTGATTGCTCACAATCCGTCTTATGAGTACCTCTTCGCTGAGGAGACAAAGGCTGGTCTCGAGGGTTTCGACAAGGGCGTAAACACCGAGCTCAACGCTGTTAACGTAATGACTGGTATTTACACTGGTCGTTCACCTAAGGACAAGTACATCGTGAAGGATGCACAGAGCGAGGATAAGGTATGGTGGACCACTGAGGGTTACAAGAACGACAACCACCCCATGTCTGAGGACGTTTGGGCAAAGGTGAAGGATATTGCCATCAAGGAGCTCTGCAACAAGGACCTGTACGTGATGGATGCCTTCTGCGGTGCCAACGAGGCTACCCGTCTGCGTGTCCGCTTCATTGTTGAGGTGGCTTGGCAGGCACACTTCGTAAAGAACATGTTTATCCAACCTACCGCTGAGGAACTGGAGAACTTCGAGCCTAACTTTGTTATTTACAACGCATCTAAGGCAAAGGTTGAGAACTACCAGGAGCTGGGTCTGAACTCAGAGACCTGTGTTGCTTTCAACACCACCAGCCGTGAGCAGGTTATCATCAAC
>JAFPEE010000071.1 GCA_017389705.1 Prevotella sp. | reverse complement strand
TTATTTTCTGGAAGTGGGTGGTGATGGATTCGAACCACCGAAGTCGAAAGACAACAGATTTACAGTCTGCCCCATTTGGCCGCTCTGGAAACCACCCTCAATGTGTTTACTCCTTCTCAGCTGCTTCCTTCAGAGCCTCTTGTCGGATTCGAACCAACGACCCCGAGATTACAAATCACGTGCTCTGGCCAACTGAGCTAAAGAGGCTTACTCTAAGCATCCGCTCCCCGATTTGGAGTCTTTGTATCGGAAAGCGGATGCAAAGGTAGGCATTATTTTTGAATTACCAAAACTTTTCGGGCTTTTTTTTATCTATTTCTCAATTTTTCCTTGAATTTCTGCAGTTGGACACGCATAGAGTCCACACAGAGGTCGGTACTTTCCTCAAAAGTATCACTCACTTTCTCTACGAAAAGTGTCGATCCTGGCACGATAACCGTCAGGCTTACCTCTTTGTTCTGTGCGGTAGCGGGCTTCACTACTTTACATTGCACCTCTACTTTCTGGATATCTTCAAATGTTTTCTCCAACTTGGCGACCTTCTTGTCGATGAACGCCTGTAACTTCTCGGTAGCGTCGAAGTGAATCGACTGAATCTTAATTTCCATAGTTACCTCCTGTTTTTAATTAAAGGGTAAATAAATAAGGTTAAGCCCTGGGGTGGGCATTCTCATAAACTTTCTTCAGTTGCTCGAACGTCGTATGCGTATAGATCTCGGTAGTCGCAACGCTCTCATGCCCCAACAGTTTGCGCACGCTCTCCAGCCCTGCCCCATTGTTCAGCATGGCTGTAGCAAACGAGTGACGTAGCACATGGGGAGAACGCTTCTTCTGTGTCGTCACCAACGACAGATAGCGGTTAACGATGGTTTCTACCTGACTGCGTGCTATACGACGCCCTTTGTCATTGAGCAGCAGAGCCGGCTCGAGCTTCAGCGGCTGTTCGTCGCGCTGTCGTATGTATTCGCGGAGTACCGTTTCCAGTTCCTCGCCAAAAGGAATGATGCGTTGTTTGTTTCTCTTGCCCGTCACCTTCAGCTGACGTGACACGAAGTCAACATCCTGATCGTTCAGTCCTACCAGCTCGGCCAGACGGATGCCCGTCTCATAGAATAATATAATTATGGTACGCGCGCGAACATTATTATAATTATCGCTCCACATTTCAGGCTGATCTATCAAGCGGTTCATGTCAGCCTCACGTACAAAATAAGGCAACGGCTTCTGTTTCTTAGGCCCTTTCACCGTATGGGCGGGGTCCTTACTGACCAGTCCGCGGGCAAGAGCAAAACGAAAAAAGGAACGCACGGCACTCAACGAGTTATTCACTGTCGATGCCATGTCGCCTTTATCCATCATACTCTCCATCCAGTCACGGATGACGTCCGAGTCTACCGACTCCCAAGAGAGATGACTTTCTCGATTTTTGAAATACGATTCAAAGTCCCTCAGACTCTTCTCGTAGTTGCGCACTGTCAGTTCGGAACGATTCCGCTCGTAACGCAAGTAGTTCAAAAAATCTTGTATCATCATATTCGTTGCATCTTGTTTTCGGCAACGAATTTACGAAAAATTCTCGAAACTACCAAATAAATTACGTATTTTTTACTCTTCAGTGGCGCGAAGCTTCTGTACATAGATGGCATGTTCCATCTTCAGGCGCTTCAGTACAGAGGGTTTGTCAAACTGCTGACGAGCACGGAGCTCCTTGATGACACCAGTCTTCTCGAACTTTCTCTTAAACTTTTTGAGGGCCTTCTCGATGTTTTCGCCTTCTTTTACGGGTACGATAATCATTTGTTTTTCTTTTAAATTTTAAATTGTTATTACGATGTTTTATACTTTCAGGCACAGGTGCCATAAAAAGCGGGTGCAAAGTTACAACAATTTAACCAAACAGCCAAGTTTTTTGCCGACTTTTTGCATCGCCGCCGAGCATTTTGTTCATTTCGGAGCCTACGAGGCCTCTACTTCTCTCTTTTTCTGCAGGTCGTAGTAGTCAGCTATCGCTGTAAAGAACACGTCGCTGCTGGAGTTCAACGCTGTCTCCACGCTGTCCTGCACCACACCGATAACAAAGCCTACTGCGACAGCCTGCATGGCTACATCGTTAGCAATACCGAAAAGCGAGCAGGCCATGGGAATCAACAGCAACGAGCCACCAGCAACGCCTGACGTGCCACAGGCTCCCAAGGCTGCTACCACACAAAGCAACATAGCCGAGGCATACGACACCTCGATGCCCACCGTATGGGCTACAGCCAAGGTCATTACAGTGATAGTGATAGCTGCTCCATTCATGTTAACTGTCGCCCCAAGGGGAATACTGACAGAATAGAAATCCTCATCAATGCTCAGATGCTTGCACAAGCTCATGTTGACAGGGATATTGGCAGCTGACGAGCGCGTAAAGAAAGCCTGCAAGCCACTCACCCTCAAACAGGTAAACAACAGCGGATAGGGATTGCGTCGCAGCATCAGGAAAGCCACCAATGGGCAAAGCACCAGCACATGAATCAGCATACAACCCACCAGCAGCAATATCAGGCGACCATAGACGGTAAACACCTCCAAGCCACTCTGCGAGACTGCAGAGAAGACCAGTCCCATGATACCGAATGGTGCCGTCTGGATTATCCATCTGACCGCTACGGACACCATCCGCGCCATGTCCTGCACCATGAGTGTTGTTTGCTGACTGGCAGCGAACTTTAGACCCATGCCAAACACAATAGCCCAAAACAGGATACCTATATAATTGGCGCTGGCTACTGCCTGCACAGGGTTGGCCACCATATTGGTCAGCAAATTCTCAAAGACATCAGCCAATGAGCCTACAGGACTACCCTCGGCCTCGCCTGACAGTTGCAGCGTCACAGGAAACAGGTCACTACCCACCACAGCCACCATTGCAGCCAGCAACGTCGTCGTCACATAGAGTAATAACCGTTCTGAACCTGGCACCAAGGCCCTCTCCTGCCTGAGCTATGCTCGACGCCACCAAGACAGCCACCAGCACAGGGGCTATCGCCTTCAGCGCGCTGACAAACACGATACCCAACAGTCCGATGCCGCTCCATTCAGGAACAGTCAGTCCCAACACGGCACCTATCACCAGACCTATAAAGATACGTAGCAACAGGCTTATGCCTACCCATTTCTTAAATAACCGTCTAATAAAGTCTTCCATCAGCTGCAAAGATACAACAATTTTTGCACAATCCAGCCTTTTAGGACAACTATTTCGCTTACTTTATGACAACCTTCCGCCCATTATGGATGAAGATACCCTTCACAGGCTGACTGACACGCTGTCCCGAGAGGTTGTAATAGGGTGCGCCGTTGTCGTCAACGGGAACTTCGGTACAAATATCGTGAATGCCTGAGGCAACACCCGTCACCGCCACACCAAAGCGTTGCGTCCAGCTGGTAGCGCCGTCACTGACAACGACATTGACGATACCTACTCCACCGTTCTGTCCTGCAACAGCAGAAAGTGTGCTGCCATTGACTGAAGCCTTGAAGAGACTGCTGCTAGAGCTAACAGTATAAGTGGGCTGCACTGTACCGTAGTTATCATTCTGACCATAGAAGCCTTCAAAGTGGGGTTTCAGTTCTATAGTACCTGTCTGGCCAGGCGCCAGCTGAACATAAGGATAAGCCATGAAGTCGAGATAGTCTTCCAACAGAGTCCAGCCATCGTTGTCGGGGTCGTCGTTCTGGTTGGCAACACTTGGGTTGCTGCCCACAGCCTGCTCCCACCAGTCAGGCATGCCGTCCTGATCAGTGTCCCAGTCGGCAGCACGGTGTTCCTCTGGATAGTTCTCCCAACCGCCAGCGTGTTCGGTGATATCTGCCTCGTTGTCAATCTCACCCTTGATACCCGACTTCGAGCCCTTATAGGTCCACGAACCTTCCAGTGTCTCCTTGACATTTCGCAGATGCTGCTCATCGCGCTGGGGCATCGTTGCACCGGCATAGCTAGTCACAATCTTCATCGCATCCTCTGCGCTGTGAATATGAGTATAGGAGGGGAAGAGAGGTTCATTGACCATATACTCGTAGTCAGTAGGAATATATCCTGTTGCCGTATAAGTATTGCCCTTTTGGTCGCTGGTCAGCGTGTGGTTCTTCTCTTCGCGGATGTTACCCTTGATATAAGCGGTATTGGTACGGTTGTCAGCAACGTCTGTGGCTAGTTCGAACTGCATAACAAATAATTCTTTCCGTCTGGTGTCTGGCCCCATCTTATAGTAGTTATTCACAAAATTCACCTTATGACAATTACCGTCGGTGGTGCGTTTCCACCAGTTATACACCACATTATTAAAGAGGTCAAGTCCTCCTATGGGACGGTTGGTAGCATCCATACCACCACCCATCGACCAATTTCGACCAGCACAGTTCACAAGCAGATTGTGGTGCCAGGAACCAATACGACCGTCGATGGTAGCAGCAAATCCGTGGTTCGAACCAGAGCCATAGTTCTTATGGTCGGCCATGCCAAGCGCCTCAGTAATAATACAATGTTGGAACGTTACGTTCTGGGCGCCTCGTCCTGAGACAGTCTCATCGGTACCCCATGCTGCAGTACAATGATCAACGATGGCATGATCGGCACCCGTCATACCCATGGCATTACCGGTCTGCTCGCTAGTACCCAGACCACGCTTGAAGCGTATATGGCGTGCTATAACATCAGAACCGATGTTGATATTAGACTTCTTGATGCAGACACCTTTGCCGGGAGCCGTCTGTCCGGCGATATAAGCATATGGCTTGGTAAAGTACGATTCAAAGTCAAGTTCGATGATTCCACTGACATCGAAGACAATATAGCGAGGCCCTGCCATCTCCGTCAGTCCATAGAGCAACGTGCCAGGCTCCTTTCCTCCGCTGAGCGAAGTGACATGGTACACCTCGCCGCCACGGCCACCGATGGCAAAGCGCCCATAGCCCTCAGCAGCAGGGAAAGCCAGATGACGAGGCTGGAACGACCACACATTGCCTTTGAAGATTTTCCCTTCAGCATCTACTTCATCAACGCGCCAGTAATAACGTTTATTTGACGACAGCCCTTTGACAGTATATGACGTCTCAGTACCTTCGTAATCATAGCTGGTAGCAATCGCCACCTCAGCCTCATCTGTTCCAATAACCAGTTTATGGGATGTGGCTATAGTTGCCGGCGCCCACTGCAGCGTGTAGCTTCCGTTGTCGGCATCTATGTGGAAGTCTTGATGGTTGGGCATCGGGTCCATTGCAATAACAGGAGAACGATCGATAAGCAGACCGTTGAGCACCACGCATGTGGTCTGGTAAGTCTTACCCTCCTCCACCTCCGTGGTGTACGTGAAGGTAATGGGTTGTCCGTCCTGTATAATGTCAAACTCCACATAAGAAAAGGCAGCGTCTGCCATCTTCAGGTCGGTAACAGGATCCTTTACATTAACAAATTTGACTCCAGTCTGCGTAGCAACCGTGACCGGTTTCTCTTTCCTTGTCGTGACATCCCCTTCTTCTCCCGCAACAGTCTCCTCTTCATAATCCGTACGAACAGCCTCCACCTTGATGGTAGGCATTTCACCCCTCAGCACATCTTTATAAATATGGTAAGCAGCCACCGTATGATGCCCTATAGGGAAACCTGCAATAGTAACAGAGATACTCATAGGTATGGTTGTCTGATTCGGAGTATTATTCGTATCATCCAGTATGAACGCCATGGCACCATCGCCCATGAGACGTAATCCGGTCTGTCCGTTCTTTCCCGCCAGACAGGTATTCTTGTTCCAATCAGACCTAAGTGTTGTGGAATTACCGGTAGCAGCCACAGTCACCACCAACCCGTTATCGAGTGTCTTTGACTGTTGGGACACCTTGTCTATCACCCAGCTATCATAACCAGGCTCGTTAACCTCAATGTCTTGTCGATTACTCATGTTAAAGTCAATGTTTTGTGCCTGCATTGTCAAAGCACACGTTAAGATTCCAAAGGTTGTTGTCAGTAGTCTTTTCATAACAATTAAATTTTACGCTTTTGATATTCTGACGAAATAAGTGTCTTTTTGCCCTCAAAAATTTCTCCAAACTAGTTTGTACCTGAAGAGACATCATCCCTGCGACTTTTCACACCAGCGCCTTTAAAAAGATGCGGACGTTGTAGGACGGGGCGGAGGTGAAGTCCGAACGGGGCGGAGACTGTCTTTGGACGGAGTAAAGACAATGTTTGGACAGTCCAACCTTCGAATCAGCAGGCAGGTGAAGGGGAATCGTATTACGACTGAGCACCCTTCAGTCGTAATACGAAGGGCCTTTTCTCGGCATGTAAGCAAAGGTTTGCTGCCGAGAAACTGGTGATTTGTCGGCATGTAACCATGAATGGCAACTTAGGGCTATGTGCTTTTTAGTTAAATATTCATAAAATACAGAGGCCAAAGAGCTACTCTCGCGCGATATTAGAAAGAAAAGCTGTACCTTTGCAGTCCGATTTGGGGAGAGACTTAGAATCCCCGTTGGAATCAGGGTGTGAATAGCGGCGTCTTTGGCCGGACGTGGTGGTTCGTGAATCGCTGGTTCGAAAAGTCCCGAAGGGGGAATGTTCCTCTACAGGGAGCGTGCGTTAGACTAACAGCCGGGAGTTAGACCTCGGATGTGGGTTTATGCGCGTACATTAAATTAAATAAGTAAAACTGTTTTTTAGTAGTAAAATTTTTAAGAAATGAACACTTTAAGTTACAAGACCGTTTCCGTATCTAAGGAAGCTGCTCGTGAGCAGAAGGAATGGGTGGTCATCGACGCTACCGACCAGGTAGTAGGTCGTCTGGCTTCAAAGGTTGCCAAGATCATCCGCGGAAAGTACAAGCCCACCTTCACTCCTAACCAGGATTGTGGTGACAATGTTATCATCATCAATGCTGACAAGGTGGTTTTCACTGGTAAGAAAGAGACCGACAAGGTTTACACCCGTTACACTGGCTACCCCGGTGGTCAGCGTTTCAACACGCCTGCCGAGTTGCGCAAGAAGCCTTTTGGCGTAGAGCGCATCCTGAAGCATGCCGTTAAGGGTATGCTGCCCAAGGGCCCCCTTGGTCGCTCACTACTGAACAACCTCTATATCTATAATGGTACAGAGCACAAGCATGAGGCTCAGAAGCCCAAGGCTATTGATATCAACCAGTACAAGTAATATTAAAGATTAAACATTAGAAAAGATGGAATACATCAATGCAATAGGTCGTCGCAAGAGCTCTGTAGCTCGCGTTTATCTGTCAGAGGGTACTGGCAAGATCACGATCAACAAGAAAGACTTGGAAGTATATTTCCCCTCTGCTATCCTGCAGTATGTGGTTAAGCAGCCGCTGAACCTGCTTGAGGTTGCTGAGAAATACGACATCAAGGCCAACCTGGACGGTGGTGGCTTCACTGGTCAGAGCCAGGCTCTGCGCCTTGCCATTGCCCGCGCTCTGGTGAAGGTCAACGCCGAGGATAAGAAGAACCTGAAGGACCATGGTTTCCTGACCCGCGATGCCCGTGAGGTTGAGCGTAAGAAGCCCGGTCAGCCCAAGGCTCGTCGTCGCTTCCAGTTCAGTAAGCGTTAAAATTGGCTGCTGGCTATCAGCTATTGGCTTTTAGCCACTTCCAATACTGAACGGTTTAGTATCTAAACCATTTCGACTCGCAGGCTGAAAGGCCAACGGCTACAAAATGGTTGATTCTGGACAAAGAATTAAAAAGGAAAGTAAACAATTAAAAAACAAGAAAAGAAAAATGGCAAGAACAAATTTTGACCAATTGCTGCAGGCCGGCTGTCACTTCGGCCACCTGAAGCGTAAGTGGAACCCCGCAATGGCTCAGTACATCTACACCGAGCGCAACGGTATCCATATTATTGACCTCCACAAGACAGTGGCTAAGATTGACGAAGCTGCTGATGCACTGAAGCAGATTGCCAAGAGTGGCAAGAGAGTGTTGTTCGTCGCTACTAAAAAACAGACTAAGGAAATCATCGCCGAGAAGGCTCAGAGCGTTGGTATGCCTTACGTTACAGAGCGCTGGCCGGGTGGTATGTTGACCAACTTCCCGACTATCCGCAAGGCCGTGAAGAAAATGGCGAACATCGACAAGCTGATGCAGGACGGTACCTACGCCAACCTGTCAAAGCGTGAGCTGCTGCAGGTAACCCGTCAGCGTGCCAAGCTGGAGAAGAACCTCGGTTCTATCGCTGACCTGAACCGTCTGCCCTCTGCACTCTTCGTTGTTGACGTGCTGAAGGAGCAGATTGCCGTTCGCGAGGCCAACCGTCTGGGTATCCCCGTATTCGGTATCGTAGACACCAACTCTGACCCCAAGAACATCGACTTCGTCATCCCCGCAAACGACGACGCCAAGGATTCAGTAGAGATTATCCTCGCTGCTTGCTGCGCTGCCATCAACGAGGGTATCGAGGAGCGCAAGGTAGAGAAGGCTGACGAGAAGGCTGCTGACGCCCAGGCTGATGCTGACGAGGAAGAAGAAAAGCCCAAGCGTCAGGCTCGCAGAACCCGCAAGGCTGCTGAGGCTCCCGCTGAGGAGGCCGCTCCTGCCGAGGAGGCTGCACCCGCAGAGTAATTACAATTAAGAATTTAGAATTAAGATTTAAGAGTTACAAAAAGATTATGGCTATTTCAATAGACGATATCAAGAAGCTTCGCGCTATGACAGGCGCTGGTCTGGCTGACGTAAAGAAGGCTCTGACCGAGGCTGAGGGCGACTTCGACAAGGCTAAGGAACTGCTCCGTGAGCGTGGCCTTGCCATTGCTGCCAAGCGCAGTGACCGTGAGACTTCAAATGGTTGCGTACTCGTTAAGGCTGTCGACGGCTTTGCCGCTATGATTGCCCTGAAGTGCGAGACCGACTTCGTGGCCAACGGTGCCGACTTCATTGCCCTGACACAGAGCATCCTCGACGCTGCCATTGCAAACAAGTGCAAGGACCTCGAGGCTGTCAAGGCACTGACCATCAACGGTCAGACCGCTCAGGAGGCTGTTACGCAGCGTTCAGGTATCACTGGTGAGAAGATGGAGCTCGACGGCTACCTCACACTCGAAGGTGACAACATTGAGGTTTACAACCACATGGGTAAGAACATCCTGTGCACCATGGTACAGCTGAACAAGAACGCTGCCGAGGTAGGTCACAAGCTGGCCATGCAGGTAGCTGCCATGAAGCCCGTAGCATTGGACGCCCAAAGCGTAGACCAGAAGATTCTGGACGAGGAGTACAAGACTGCTGTCGAGAAGTCAAAACTGGAGCAGGTTCAGAAGTATGTTGACAACAAGCTGAAGAAGGCTGGCATCAACCCCAACCTCGTTGACTCTGAGGACCACATCGAGAGCAACATGACTAAGGGTTGGCTGACTCAGGAGCAGGCTGACGAGGCTCGCAAGCTCATTGCCGAAGGTAAGGCAGAGGGTGAGGCTCAGCTGAAGATGCCTATGATTGAGGGTATTGCCAAGGGCCGCGTTCAGAAGTTCCTGAAGGAGAGCTGCCTGGTAGACCAGGAGTTCCAGTTCGGCGACGGCGACAAGCAGACTGTTAACCAGTGGCTTGCCCAGCAGGACAAGGAGCTGAAGATTGTAGACTTCAAGCGCTTCACGCTGGTTGCTGAGTAATCAGAAAATATACCGCATAAAGAATCCCCGCCAACCAGCGGGGATTTTTTATTGCTAATTTTTCAATCTTTCACTATTTCAGCCTTCCCTTCATCCACTGCATCTGTCCTTTATCAGTAGCATCAGTGGTCCAATGCTCGTTGATAGGCGTAATCAGACTCTCCTTCTCGCACTTCAGCACATTCCACACAGCATAGCTGGTGGTGGGTGGGCAGACATTGTCGTTATATCCCCACGTCAGATAGACAGGCACCTTGATATGGCGTGCGAAGTTAACCACATCGTAATAAGGCAGTGTCTTCAGACAGGCTTCCGAGTAGGCGCCACTCTCCTTGGTAAAATGCGGATAGCCACTAGTCAAGTCTGCTGAGCCTGCAGCCATATCGCTCAGGGCAGGATGATTAGCAGAACAGAGTGTGACACGAGGGTCGAGGGCTGTGCCGATGAGTGCCAGCGCACCTCCCTGGCTTCCACCCTGCATGATGACATTACGACCATCCCACTCCGTCAGCGAGGTCAAAATATCAATGCAGCGCACCAGTCCCAGATAGACGTGCTTCATATAATAATGATTGCGGTCCTCAAGACCCTGACGCAGATAGGCATTGCTATGGTTGTCGAAGGCAGCGCGTATCTCGGCAAACACCTCCTCGCTCAGCGTAGGGTTCAGTCCGTGGATGTCTAACGCCATACGGATAAAGCCATTCTCGGGATAGAAGCGCCGTGTGGTAGCATCACGGATAGGCTTGACGCCAGCTCCCGGAGGCGTCAGCACCACAGGACACGAGCCAGCTTTGGCACCCCGGGGCATCAGCAGGTAGGCATAGAACGAGTGACGTTCGCGGTCTAGGTCAATCTTGAGTCGGTAGGCCTCCACCTTGTCATTGGACATCTCCTTGACATATTCCTTTGAATAGTGCATGGGAAACGCCTTGGCCTCTTCCAACTGCTGTTGCCAGAAGCTCCAGAAGTCTTTGGGCTCTTGCGTGAAAGGCTGGATCCTCTCTGGTGAGAAACCTACCTTCACATGGTGTTGGTAGGTCGTTCCATCCACTATCACCTTCAGTCGCAGGTCGCGAAAGCAAGGTTTCTTGGCTGTACCCATCTGAATTTTGGCACGTCCGTTCTTCAGTTGGACGCTACCTTTGGTGTCAGCAGGCAGCAGGTCGGTACCCACTTCCCACTCCACCAGTCCGTCGCGAGGGATGCCATACTTGTAGAACTGCACCTCGACGGTAGCTGTCTCGCCTGTCTTATAAAGCCAGTCAGCATGGTCGGGCACCGTCACCCACAGGTAGTCACTACGATAGGGATAATTCTCTGCCTGCACAGCTGTCAGCATGCAAAGCATTGTCAAAAGGAATAGCATTCGTTTCATATCAGTTGTAGTTTCAATTTGTATGTTGCTTACTATACTGCCACAGCTCCAGCGAGTTGATGACATTCTGCCAGAGTACATAGCAGCCTGCTCCGATGGAGGCCACAGGATTCAGATACATATAAGCCACCCAGATGCTGAGCGCCGTATTTTTCTGGAACAATGCCTGACCGGCATTGATTTCCTCACCGAGGTGTCGTCCTATAAAGCGCCCAATGGCAAACTGCACAAAGCATAGCGCAAAAGTGGCAGCGGCAATCATCAAGAGTAGCTGTACTGAGGCACTACTGCTTACAATGTTCTTCACCGTGATGCCTGTAGTGATGCTCAGCGAGATGGACCAGCAGTAGAAGCTCAGGTTTGGCATGGCTACAATCCGAGCACACAAGCCTTTCACATAGTGCTGCATGATCCATCCCAGCACCAAGGGCAGCAAGAGGACGAGGGATACTTTTTCCAATATCATCAGAAAGGCCTCCATGAACGCCACATGAGCAGCAGGCTCCAGAATAGGGAACACCAATGGTATCAACAGCGACGAAGCCAACGACGAGATGAGCACGTAGGTGGTCATGGTCGATATATTGCCTCCCAGTTTCCAAACCACTACTGGGGAGGCCGATGCCGCCGGTCCTATGATGCACGTCAGCATAGCCTCCCAGAACAGCTTCTGGCTTTTAGCCGATGGCTCTTGACCATCAGCAAGCCACAGGATGATGCCAATATTCACCGCCACCAGCAACAGCTGTGCTATGAGTACACCCGTATGCCAGCGGTGGGGAAGCATCTGGTGGAAGTCCACCTTGCAGAACGTGACAAAGAGCGTCAGGAAGACAAACAGTGGGAAGATGACATCAAAGACGCCCCCCAACAAATCGCCCAACTCGTCAAGTGCCGGCACATAGTAGAAAATAAGGTAGCTAAGCGTACCTACTGCAATAGCCACAGGCAACGTCCAGACTTTTACAAACTGGAGGAAGCCATTCACAGCACGAGTGGGGCGAAGATGGTGATGGCCTGTCATGCCTGCCTGATTTCGAAGAGCTTGATGAAGCCTGTCATGGTGAGAATCTTCTGTATCTCACCACCTACTTTCGTCAGTACCAGACTACCACCCTTGGCAGCACTGGTCTTCTTCAGCTTCAACAGACCACGCAGTCCCAAGCTGCAGATATACTCCAGAGCACCACAATCAAGCACGATATTCTTGTCTGCATTCTCTTCAAGAGGTTTGAGCTCCTCCAGAAACTGCGATGCTGCATTGGTGTCAATCCATCCTGAGAGGATGCCTATATAAGATCCATTCTGTTCTTTAATCTCGATATTCATAATTTTATGGGTTTAGTGGGGTTAAAGGATAAATAATATTCACGATAAAGATGTTAGCTGCCAGGATGATGAAATTCATCAGCAGACCGATGCGCATAAAGTCGCTGAAACGGTAGCCGCCAGGACCATATACAAGCATGTGGGTAGGCGAACCGATAGGAGTGGCGAAACTTGAGCTGACGCTGACCATCAAGGCAATAAGAAAAGGATAAGGCTCATAGCCCAGCTTCTCGGCAGCCTCATACATGATGGGGAAGAACATGGCACCTGCTGCCGTGTTAGAGATGAACTCTGTGATAAATGTACCTACTAAACAGATAGCCGTCATGACCACGATGGGGTTGGTGCCACAGACGTCAAGAATGCCAAAGGCCAGCCGTTCAGCGATTCCCGTTTTCTGAATAGCAACGCCCAACACTACGGATCCTGCGAATACCATCAGAATTTCCCAGTTGATGGACTTCATGGCCTGGTCGACATTGCAGCAGCGGAAGATAAGCATGGCCATGGCTGCAAGGAAGGCACACTGCAACAGGGGAATGACGTTGAGTGCGGAGAGTACTACCATCGCTGTCATGATAAGCGTAGAAATGAGGGTCTTCGGCCCTATATTGGGCAACTCAGCAGAGTCAAAGAAATGCAGTTGTGAGGACAGACGCTCGGTATGGATATTCACTCGTGGCGGACACTCGAAGAGCAGCGTATCACCAGCCCGCAGCACAACATCATGAGGAGACTGCCTGATACGCTCACCACGGCGGGATACGGCTACCAGAATCATGTTGTTGTCCTTCTCGAATGTGCTTTGTCCGATGGTAGTGTTAATCAGACTACTGCCAAAGGTCACATAGGCTGTACGCAACTGACGGTCCCTGTCGACCTCACTCATAGTAAACACATGGTGGTCGGCATTCACCAGCCCGTGTGTCTCCCTCAGATCCAGGATCTCGTCTATCTGACCGGCATAGATCAGACGGTCACCACCCATCACTACCTCGTCAGTGGTTGCAGGTGAGATCATCTCGTCAAAATGTACGACTTCTATCAATGAGCCACCTTTCACAACGTTAAGCCCTGCTTCTTTGACCGTCTCACCGATATGGGGATTGTCCGACGGCACCAACAGCTCTACAGTATAGTCACCTGTCGACTCGAAGGCAGACTCAGGCGCCTTGCGATCGGGCAATAGTTTGCGCATGGCAATGATGCTAAGCACACCGATGAAAAGACAGAACAGGCCAGGAATGGTTGTTGCCAACACATTCATGGCAGTACCTGTATTCTCAGCATAGAGACCTGAGATAATCAGGTTAGGAGGCGTACCTATCAGCGTACACACGCCACCCATACCCGAGGCATAGCTCAGAGGAATGAGCAACTTTGAGGGTGAGACATTCAGCTTCTTCGACCACATCTTAACGATGCCCACAAACAAGGCTACTACCGTCGTGTTGCTGAGGAAGGAGCTGAGTGCTGCCACAGGAAGCATCAGGCGTACCACAGCCTTTGAGTAGCTGTCAGGCTGACCCAGCAGGTGCTTTACTATCCATTGCAATACACCTGTGTGCGTCAGTCCGGCTACCACCACGAAGAGTACGCCGATGATGACTACCGAGGTAGAGCTGAAGCCCGAGAAAGCCTCTTTGGCATCAAGGACATCTGTCACAAACAGAATGGAGATGGCGCCAAGGAAGACCAGATCGGCTCGCAGCTTGGTAAACAGCATCACACTGAACATGGCAAGCACCGTCACAATAGTAATCCATGCATAGAGATTGAATCCCAAGAAAATAAATGATTCCATAAGCATTTAATGTTATTGAGTTTTAGTATTTTCTATTCTTTTAGTTAGCGTCAGCATGTTGTAGCCGTCGGCTGTCCGTTCATAGTCCATAGTGTCCATAATGTTACGCACTAGGAAGATGCCCAGGCCGCCTATCTGACGGTCGTCCAACTCAGCATCGATATCGACATCCGCATGCTGGGTAGGATCGAAGGGGATGCCATGATCCTTGATAACCACTGTCAGCACCTGGTTGCTCACTCCTGCCCTAACCTCCACATGGCCTCGCAGACCCTTGGGATAAGCGTAGTTAATGACATTGGCCACCCATTCCTCGATAGCCAGATTAAGCGACTTAGCCGTCTCGTCGTCAATGCCGTATTCACGACATACAGAGAAGAAGAATCCTCGCATACGGCTTACCTCTGTCATCTCGTTCTTCATGATGAGCCGACGCATGGGTGTCGTACTGCTATCTGCTGAGGTGCCATGACGCAGGAACATCATCGTCAGATCATCACTCTGCTCCGTACCGTCAGCAAACACGTTAACATGCTGTTTCAGGAAGTCGATGACCTCGATGGCAGAAGCTTTGCTGTTCTTCTCGACATCGTGCAGCAGACGGTCCTCACCGAAGAGACGTCTGGTGCCATCCTTAGAATAATAGGTAGCCTCTGTCAGACCATCGGTATACAACAACAGGGCTGAGCCCTCGGGGAAACTGATGCGCTGTTCTTCGTAAAGATAGTGGTCCTCGACACCGATGGGCAGGTTGGTCTCTGCATCCAGCAAGCTGCATGTTCCCTGCTCAGTAATCAGTACAGGGGCATTGTGGGCTGCATTACAATAAGTAAGGTGGTGTGTCTTCAGGTCAAGCACACCCACAAAGACAGTCACAAAGACAAACGACTCATTGGCAGAGGCGATGGCGTGGTTCATCTCCCTGACGATGTTGGCAGCACTCTGATAGTTGCCTGCCAGGTTGCGGAACAGCGTACGTGTCACTGCCATATAGAGCGATGCGGGAACGCCTTTTCCTGCCACGTCGCCAATGATGAAGAACAGCTCGTCATTGTCGATGGTGAAGTCATAGAGGTCGCCGCCGACCTCTTTAGCTGGTGTCATCGAGGCAAAGAGGTCGAGGTCGTCACGTTTGGGGAAGACGGTAGGAATCATACCCATCTGGATGTCATGGGCAATCTTCAGCTCACTCTGCAGACGCTCGTTACCTGCCGTTGTTATCTTCAGGTCTGCGATATGCTGCTTCAGCGAGGTCTGCATGTGCTCGAAAGAGTTGCGCAACAGTAACAACTCGTCCTTGGAATGAATCTCTGGCAAGGGTGTGTCAAGATTACCGTCAGCGATGCTCATTGCCGCTTTGGTAAACTGCTGTAGCGGGTTTACCAACTTATAAATGGCATAGGAGCAAGCAGAGAAGAGGATGAGCAGACCCAGGACAAAGGCGACGACACCATAGAGGATGAGCGACTGGTAGCCAGAGAGGATGTCTATGCGTGAACAGACGACTGCCACCTGGATGTGAGACCCCACGACGGGCTCATAGATGAGCAACGACAGATTGGCTCCTTTAAATACTTCCTGCATACCCGTCTCGCCACTGCAGACGATATCAAGTATCCGCAGACGTTCCTCGTGAGGAATCTTTTCAAGGGCAACGTCATCACTAATAAAAAGCAAATGACCGTCTTCGTCAGTCATCATGGTAAAAGAGCTGCTATAAGGCTGAACTTTCTGAAGAATATCTATAAATATCTCCGTCGGTACCGTATCAGGAAGTGTCTCAGCAGCCTTGAGGCGCATAGACATCACGGCATCATGCAGCTGGGTCTTGGCTTTCTGGGCTGTTTCCTCTTTCACTTGCTCCTGCTGAATATACAGATAGCCCAATATGGCCACCAAGAAGACAGCTGCCGCTATCGTCAGGATAGCGAAGCTAAGCCTTGCGGAGAACGACTTCCACAGCGCCAGATCATACTTGTATTCAAAATTCGGTTCTTCTACCACGTTTTATGACTCAGCTCTGAGTATCAAAAAAGGAAGGCAGGTCTTTGGACACCTGCCTTTTAGCTTGTTTCCAGACTCAAATCTCAATCAGTTTGCCACTCTTTTTTGCCTCCTCAATCCACTTAGGCTCAATCTCCTGCAGGAAGCGCTGCTTCTTGTCGCGCAACGTCTTCATGTCAAGACCAATGGCAGCCTGGGCCTTCTCCTTCGTAGAATAGTCAGGCACAGGAATCTCACCTGTCATACCCTGCTTGGCAGCCACACGGGCTATCAGCAGACGGGCCTGCTGGGCG
>JAFPEE010000007.1 GCA_017389705.1 Prevotella sp. | reverse complement strand
TCCAATTGCCGGCGTGCCGCTTTCAGTTGCTTTCGCTGCCTGAAGAGACAGAACAAAACGATGACAAAGAATATAGACAGTAGCGACACTACGCCTCCCCAAATAGTCAGAATACGGCTTTTGTGCAGGATTTTGGCCTCAAAGTTTTCCTCAATAGCCGACAGCAGCGGAGCCATCTGCCACAAACGCATGTGGGGACTGAACCGGCGATTACACTCCCAGGTGAAGCCGATATAACGATTGGCTCGCTCCAGGTCTCCGTCTTCGTCGAGCATCTCGGCCAGCGAGATGAGTGAGGTCTGGTCCATGACGGCATTACGGATGTCGTCCAGTGCCGACTTGCATAGCCAGTATTTGGCCATGTCCCGATTGCCCATGGCATTATAGATGGTATAGCGGCTGTAGGAGACGATGGCATTGTCGTGGGTACCCTCCTGCGTCATGTTCAGCCGTTCATCGTTCATCTTCAGTGCCTCTTCAAAGCGCTTCTCTCCTACAAGCTGAGGCTGTCGGTGGCCCAGGTACATCTCCGAGCCAGGCTTTGCCGTGGCAAGCAGACTGTCCATATAGGTCAGGTGCTTCTGATAGAACTCCTCGCGCATGGCAGGTATCTGGCAGTTGCCGCCCAGATTGCCATACACCATCATGTAGGAACGATAGTAGTTGCACAGTCCGTCCTGCGTCAGAGCACTTTTGTCAATACGCTGCAACAAGGTAAGAGACTCCGTTTGCGACCCCAGGAAAGTACACAGATAGGCCATGCGAGCCTGACAGTCGGCCACGACCTCAGGCAGTCCCAGTTCACCGGCCATCTGCAAGGCACGGGCGGTATAGGCCAGTGTCGAGTCGCCATTAAACGACTCGTACATCAGGCTCAAGTCCAGTGTCAATGCCAGCTTCTGATGGTCGTCACTGCTCTCAGCTATTGCCTGCTTGGTCTTGTAGAGCTTGCTTTCGTAGTCGGCGATGTAGCGTCCCGACTCTTCAAGGGCATCATCTACCAACTTGTACATCTTCGGCAAGTTCAGCTCCTTGATGTCCTTCTCTGGCTGATACTCGAAGCGTAGCGTATCCAACTCTTCGCTCCACCCGGCACTGACGAGCAGGCAGGCCAGCAGCGTGTAAACGGTTCTCTGGCCGATGGTCAGAGCATGGCGGTGCAATCTTTTCATCTTTGGGTTCTTATAGTTTCAAGTATTCGCGGAAATACTGGATGATATGGTCCAGACCTTCGTCCAGCGTCACCTTGGGTTCCCAGCCCAGTTCACTCTTGGCCTTGGCAATGTCGGGACGGCGCATCTTGGGGTCGTCGCTGGGCAGGGGGCGGAACACGATCTTGCTCTTGCCGCCAATCTTCTTGATGACCTTCTCGGCCAGCTCCAGCATGGTGAACTCGCCAGGATTGCCCAGATTGACAGGCCCCGTGAAGTCGTCGCCAGTGGCCATGACGCGCAACATGCCCTCGATGAGGTCGCTGACGTACTGGAAGGAACGGGTCTGCTGACCGTCGCCATAGATGGTGATGTCCTCGCCACGCAGGGCCTGCACAACAAAATTGGATACTACACGACCGTCGCTGACCGCCATGCGGGGGCCGTAGGTGTTGAAAATGCGGATGACCTTGGTGCGCACACCATGCAGACGGTGGTAGTCAAAGAACAGGGTCTCTGCACAGCGCTTGCCCTCGTCGTAGCACGAACGCAGTCCGATGGGGTTGACGTTGCCCCAATAGGTCTCGGGCTGCGGATGGACGTTGGGGTCGCCATAGATCTCGCTGGTCGAGGATTGCAGAATCTTAGCCTTGGTGCGACGCGCCAGACCCAGCATGTGGTAGGCCCCGAAGACGCTGGTCTTGGTAGTCTGTATGGGGTCGTTCTGATAGTAGATAGGTGAGGCGGGACAGGCCAGGTTGTATATCTCGTCGACCTCAGCCCAATAGGGATTGACGACGTCGTGACGCACGAGCTCGAAATTGGGCTTGCCAATCAGGTGCCACACATTTTCTTTAGAACCACTGTAGAAATTGTCCAAACAGATGACGTCGTTGCCTTCGTTCACCAAACGTTCGCACAGATGGGAGCCTATGAATCCGGCTCCGCCAGTCACTAAGATTCGCTTCATAAGAAATATATTTTTTAATATTAACTGCTGCAAAGGTACGAATAAATGAGCAAAAAACAAAAATTCCGCGAGACTATTGAATTAACTCTTTAACTCTTTATGCTGTTTTTCGAAGATTTCTTGTGTGGATTCCCATACGAAGTCTATCCTACCCCGGCCAAAGGGAAGGATGGTGAGCGGTACGCTGGTGTCGTGTGCCCATGGGAGGTTGGGAGCCATCTCGATCGTTCCCTTATAGTAATTGGCATTCGGGGCACCAATGCCCATCGCTTTGATTTTACCGATACCGCCTACTTGTTCCAAGATGGGCTGAAGGGCTTGCATTGAAGCCTGCACATAGTCGTCTACCTGACTATATCCACCAGTCTTGATGGCAGTAGTAGCCTTGATGTCACCACGGGCATCCACAATTCCGAACACGGAATTGGTACCCCCTAAATCCAATCCTATCACATAGGGTTTGCTGGTTTGTTCTTCCATATATATTGAGTATAAGGTATTTCTTCAAATGACGATATTGCCGATTACTTGAACAATGAATATTCAGGCACTTCCCAGGCCAAGGCACTGGCACCGAGGACATCGCGCTCACGGTCGTCAAGTTCAGAGAATAGGAACTTTACTTTATGTCGCATATTAATGAATATATGACTTTCGAAGGACTCGGCTGTTGATTCGTAAAGCCACCGACCGGCATGGGAGATGCCACCGGTAAGGATGATGGCCTCAGGATTGACAATGGAAGCATAGGTAGCCAGCCCCAGGCCTAACCAGTAGCCCGTGCGCTGATAGACTTCAATGGCCAGACGGTCGCCCTGTTCGCAATATCCGGCTATCAAACGTGGGGTCAGTTCAGCAGAGTCACGCATCAGCGATGGGGTGTCACGCTCGTCCATCAATTCTCGGGCTGTCTGCACGATGCCTGCTGCTGCCACGTAGGCCTCCAGACACCCCTGCAGACCACAGGGACAAGGTCGACCATGGTCGACCAGACACGTGTGTCCAATTTCACCCGCATAGCCAGCGGCTCCCTGATGCTCCATGCCGTTGGAGAAGAAGCAGCTGCCCAAACCTACCCCCAGATTGATGACGATGAAGTTTTTCATGCCGTGAGCCAATCCGTACATCTTCTCGCCGAGCGCCGTGTTGTGGGCATCGTTGCCTAAGGCTACGGCTATGCCCAGCTGGTCGCGCAACATAGCTTCCAGAGGTACTACTCCCTTCCAGGGCAGGTTGGCTGCATGCTCTATGCAGCCGGACATTTGACTGGCACTGGGGCAGCTGATGCCAATCGACCGTATGGTCTCGTAGCCACCGTTAGCCTCGGCAAGGCTAACCAGTGAGGAGGTGAGTTTCTGGACAAATGCGTTGATGTCAGGATAGTCCCAAGTAGGGAAACTGTTGCGGGCAATGATGTTGCCGCGTATATCTACGATGCCGTAGCTGGTCTTTTCGTTACTGATGTCTACTCCGATGACGCGTTTCTTGATAGTTGCCATAGTCTTGTTCTGTTTACCCTAAATTCCGCAGCACTTTAGTTTAACTTTGTTTATAAGTTCCTGAGCAACAAAAAGTTCTCGCTGGGGCAAGCGGCAAAGCCGAGCGGCCCAGGATTTTGCCATGTCAGATTTTTCACTTACCTTAGTGCTGCGTTTCAAGACAAGCAAAAAAATCTTCAATGACATGGCAAAGGTAAGCATAAAATCTGAGAAAATCACTCCTTT
>JAFPEE010000070.1 GCA_017389705.1 Prevotella sp. | reverse complement strand
GTTGGCATCCAACTGTTCTGAAACATTACTGGTAACATAATCAATACCTCCTAGTTATACTTTTAGTTTAACGTATGTTCTGATCGCCTCGGCCTTTGTAGCGTCGGCTTTCACTCACCTAAAAGCAACTAACGTGCCGATTGTCAAAATGGCACTCGAAATTAGTCAGAATGGCACGGAATTTAAACTCAGTTAAACTTAACCGACGATCCTTTAAACTCAGTTAAACAATGGATGTCAGCATTTCAATGCCTTGGCAGGACAGACCTTTGTACAGCTTTGGCACAAAATACATTCTGTTGCGTTCTTGCGATTACGGGAGTCATTGCAAACCTCTACATTCATCGGACATACTTTAAGGCACTTGCCACACTTGATACACTTGCTCTCATCACAATGAATACGTAGCCGCGAGTAGTAGCTCATCGGTTTGAGGAATACCGTAATCGGACAGATATACTTGCAGAATGCGCGATTGTCTTTAAACAGTAAGGCCAAGGTGATGCCAACTACATAATAAAACACGTTGCCAGCCACAAAAAGCGTAAACATGGTGGAATGATTGGCTTCTCCCATAAAGAACAAGCTTGCAACAATGGCCAGCGAGAGTGCAAACATGATGTAGCGGATAAAACCAAGTTTGCGTCTCTCACCTTTTGGCGTTTTATAAGGCAGCAAATCGAGGATCATTGCCGTCCAGCAGGCATAGCCGCACCACCCCCTACCGAAAAGTAATGGGCCAAAGATCTTTGCAATGAGATAATGGAGTGTGGCACCAGTGAAGATGCCGGATACGATATAGAACCAGAATCCCTCTATCTGCATATTCTCCCTGCAAATCAGGCCGAGGAATACCAGCATATACGAACCGACCAAGAACTGGGTCAGTTCGCGGCCATACTTCCAACCTGCAGCTAACAAAGCGGCACCGCCACCAATGGAGACGCCTAAATAGGAGAAGTTGAGCAGGAAGAACAAGTTTCCTGTCGAAAGCCAAAGCCATATGGCAATGACCTCGAACACCAGAAACAAAATGATGGCAGTACGAAACTTCTTCATATCAGATGACAACGGCTGTTCCGCTGGTGGCCACCATGAGCATCGAGCCATTGGCTCCAATGATGACTTCGCCTGTCACCACGCGCTGGCATCCTGCGCAACGCCGACTACCTGTTGCATCTCATCGACAACATTCTCTATCTGTCGCGTCTCGAGGCCCACATGGTGGAGATCAGCCGCCAGTCCCACAACTTCGCTGAGACCTTCGAGGCGCAGTGCATGGAGGGATGGCACCGGTACCGTAACACCGCCACCCGCTACATTGTGGAGAGCCCCTACGAGCAGCTTGTCGTCGACATCGACGCCGAGAACCTGGGTCACGCCATAGCACAGATCACCGCTAACGCTGCCCAGCACACCTTCAGCGGTGTGGTGCGCGCCCGTTACGACTACATCGGCCGCCGACTGATGATAGTCGTCGACGACACGGGCGAGGGTATACCCAAGGCCGAACTGGCCCGTATGCAAGACCCCACCCAGCCGGGCACCAACAACACCAAGGGACTGGGACTGGCCATCTGCCGCGAACTGGTAAACCAGATGGACGGCACGCTCGATATCAGCTCTGAAGAAGGGTCTGGAACGACGGTCTACATCACCATCCCCTGTCATGCTACGGTTATCAAACGCAAAAAACTGATTTAGTGATATGAGAACACGCCACCTATATAAGATAGTGGGAGCCGTCCTGCTGCTGGCTGCGGTCACGCGTGCCGCCGCCCAGTCGCTGAACAGCATCTACAACGCCCAGCGTCCCGTCGTCATCGTGTGCGACTGGGACAAGCCGCCCTATGAGTTCCTCGACGACAAGGGCCGTCCTGCAGGTTCCAATATCGACGTTCTGGAGGCTGTCTTCAAACAGCTCAACATACCCTGCCACTTCGTCATGAAGGAGTGGAGCATCGCCCTGAAGACCTTCCAGCGTGGCGATGCCTACCTCATTCTGGCCAACGCCCGTCGCTACCGTAAGGCCCCCTACGTGGTGTCCGACAACGTCATCAACTACAACCGTATCCGTGTGGCCATGTTCAGCGACACCACGCAGATGGTCACGATGAAGCAGCTGGAGCGCGAGGGAGCTGTCTTCAAGCCCGGCGACTACTCGGCACAGTATTTCCAGGATACCGACTCGGCCAGCCTTGCGCTGATGGAGTACCAGACGCCCAAGGTGGCACTCTTGGGACTTATCAATGGCGACTACAGGTACTATGTCTGGGGCGAGGAGCCGCTGAAGTGGAAGATCAAGGAGCTGAACCTCGAGGGCATCACGCTCAACGATGTCAGCATCCCCATCAGCGAGATTCATGTCATTGGCCGCGACAGCGAGGAGCGTGGCGAGTATGTCCGCATCATACGCAACAGCAGCGACATGCTGCAGCGACTCATCAACGACATCATCGAGGCATCGTCGCTCACCGATGGTCCCACGTCGCTCATGCCGATGAACGTCAACTTCGCCGCCTCGTTCGAGGACATCTGCCTCACCCTGCAGTCACGCGTGCAGGATGCTGGGCTGTCGTTTGTCAAGGACAACCCCTACACCACGTTCATGACCACGCTGGACATAGGCCGCATGCAGCAGGTAATGACCAACTTCGTCACCAATGCCGTCAAGTTTACCAAGAAGGGTCACATACGTCTGGGGTATCGCTACGACCGCCATGGCCTCTATGTCTTCTGCGAGGATACCGGCATCGGCATCCCACGCGACAAGCAGGAACAGATTTTCGAGCGCTTCGTCAAACTCGACGAATTCGTCCAGGGCACCGGCATGGGACTGGCCATCTGCAAGTCCATCGTCGAACGCTGTGGCGGCGAGATAGGTGTCGAGAGCGATGGTCCCGACCTCGGCTCCACCTTCTGGTTCTGGATACCCTGTGAGCGGCGACTGAGCTGAGTGCCTAAGTGCTCTTGCTGCCGAATCGTGCCGTTTACCTCACCACGACCTTCCGTCCGTT
>JAFPEE010000069.1 GCA_017389705.1 Prevotella sp. | reverse complement strand
GCTTCTGGAGATTGTCTCTTCAGTTTGTTTAATTTGTTTGATAATGTGGGATTTATATTAAGGGTAGCTATGGACATTGGATCGCCATTGTATCTTTCAATTTCCGTTTGTCCTTTTTCAAGCAATGTTGCTAAATAAGCTGCACGTGAAGCATCAATGATGGCATTCTCTATAAAATAACCACCTCGGAACATGAATGACTTGATACGGCTAATGCCTCGCTGTAGCATCTCAAAATCTCCATTTCCTTCCGCACCACGAGTAGCAAGACATAGAGAAGTCTGACGAATATCCTCAAAGATGAGTTGGGGATTATTCTCCAGTCCTCGGTATGACAATTCAACCTCAGCGATACGTGCAAATGACTTGGATGTGACATTGAGATTGTCCACCTCTTCGAAAAGACGTGCAATGTCATAAAGCTGCTTGATGATTTCCATGCTGCAATCGCGTTCTTTGCCTTCCTTGCTCTTGTAATAAGGAATACCTGTGGTATTGGGCGCATAGGCCGTAAGCTTGTCGCCAAGGATGTCGCCTATTGACGGAACTTTCACAATATTGGGAGTTCCCTCTATTTTCAGGAATGGTCCATCGATTGGTAGTTCCAATACTTCTTCATAGTGGCAGTCCTCATTCAGGACATCAAGCAAAATGCTTTCCTGCCTGTCACTGTCATCCAGGAATGCTACTTGATAAAAGAATTTGGCATGAGACTTTGGTATATCTGTACCACGCTGAATGCGTTCTACTGACTTGTAATCAATGAAACCGAAATCCTTGTAAGATTTCAGATACTGCTCTATGTCGGTGCCAGGAGGACATATAATGTCAATGTCGATTGATAATCTATGGCGACCGTTCTTCAGGAGGAGCATCAAGCAGGAACCTCCTTTGAAATGGAATGGACATCCTGATTGCGCCAGCATATCCAGAAGTGAGAAAGCACGGACGACTTTCTCTATAATGTTCTTATCGTTATATTGGAGTTCCTTTGACTTTTGGTCAATCCATCCCGTTGTAAAACATTCCTTGCTAATCATTTTGTTTGATTGATGAGTTCTTGTATTTCTTGACTAATGCTTCTGCGTTTTGCATAGCGCATAAGTCTCTGGGTGTTTATTGTATATTGGTCGAATGCAAGTTGAAACATATTTGCGGACTCAGAACCGCGCAAATAGTCAAAATCTGCATCCTTTTGGGTATCAACTAACAGCTTTTCCAAGGTGGGAACTTTTATACCGTCAACTTCCATAAGTGGACTCTCTGTGACCAGTGTCTTCACGATGATACATTCCTCCCTAAGGTCTATGTAATCGTACATAAAGGCTGAACTGGGCTGTCGATATACATTTTTATAGAGTTCTTTCAGGCGGATGAACACTGATTCAACAGCATCGCGGTTTGTTTCAACGTAAATAGAATGATTGATAGACAGATGATGTTGAATAGAGGAAAGTATGTTTCCGTCATAGACACAGAAATCTGTAAAGGGAAGTTCTGTTTTCATCTTCAGGTAGATTTCTTTAACTGACTCTGACGGTTTGTAAGTGAATGCTTGCTTTTGGGCAATGGCATAAACTCCCTGACCGATCCTAACCAGTTTCTTTTCTTTTGCAAGCTCGCTAAGATACTGTCGGGCAGTCACAGGTTTCATGCCGCAAGCTGTTGCCAAGAAATTGGCATTAACCCTGTGGTTTGTCTGGGCAATCTCCAGTATTTGTTTCTTACATGCGTTCATATTCACTTGATTTCGGGTGCAAAGGTAATATAAATTCGGCAATAAACCAAATTTATTGCCGAATTTATATAATAATAGTATTTATATAGGGGTCATGTCTATTACTTTTGACACGACCCCTATTACTATTCTGTTTCCTATTTCAGCTAAGCTGAATGGTTTCCGTCCTTGCTTATGCCAGGAGCAAATCCCAGCCAGTCATCGTAATCAGGTACCTTATTGGGCGGTGTAGCACTGGCCTGAAGCAGACATGTACGATGTTGCAGTTCGACAACTTTCATTGTGGGTTTCTCGTATGTTTTCTTTTTCATAATTTTTTCTTTTTTATCCCTGCATTATAGCCGCCCCTTATCAAGGGGCTCTAAACCTTTTACTTAATCACGACTTTACGTCCATTATTAATATACAGTCCCTTCTTGGTGGGCTTGGCGCTCAGGCGCACGCCGTCGAGCGTGTACCATGCCTCGCTGTCGAAGGTCATCTCGCCCGTCTTGGTATCGAGCGTCCCGATGCCGGTTGTCTCACCGTTGCTGCCTACCAGGCGCACGGTGATGCTTTGCGGCAGTTCCTCGTCCGTAGCTGCTGCACCGCGTGTGAAGGAGCGCGCATTGGCAGAATTCGGCTCGTTGTTCCACAGCAGGTAGCAACACATCGGGCGAATCTTGGCGCCGCTCTTCACCCTCACGAAGTCACCTACATTGATATCATCTTTCGCCACGCCGGCAAAACCGTAGGCACGGCCTATCTCGTCAGCGTTTGCACCGTCGGATATCCATTCCTTATACTTGTACGTTCCCTTAAACGTCCAGTGGCTGCCAGGGTCAGCTGTCTCGCAGTTGCCACCGTCTTCCGTGCTGAGCGTCACACTCCCATTAATATTGGGGAACGACATTCCTGTCGCTGTAGGCATAAACAGATATGGCGTGTTGGCAATCAGCGTGCCCTCATTATTTGCATCATCGCCTGTCTCCTTCATCGTAGCAACCCAGGTATTGCCTTCTTTCTCTACGCCTACAAACTTATAGAACGTGCCGCCCTCTTCGCCGCTGCAGGTATAGTTGAATGGCAGCATCACCGTAGATGCCTTGCCCGGAGTGAATGTGCGGTTGCTGGTCACGTGATTCACGGTTATGTTAGGAGAAGAAGGAATATCGACTTGATCTACCGATGTGCCGTCTAATAACGCCGTCTTTCCGTTCTGGTCTTGATAAACGTATACTGCGCCAAATAGACCTGCTAAGTCGGGTGTGATGGTAAACATCGCCTCTTTTGAGTCCGAATAGTTGCCCGTGCCCGTGATGGTATAGGTATAGTTACCAGAATCCTGGACTGGGCCACTCGGAGCAGTCACGGTGTAGTCGGTATTCAGAGTAAGCGTTGTCTCGCCGTCCTTCACGATGATGACGGGTGTCAATTCGTTGCCCGTCCATTCCTGCGACGGGATGGTGACGGTGATGTCATCATTGGTAACGGCCTTCTGGGCGATGGTCACCTCGAGAGAGTTTGAAATCTCGTTATGATTGGCATCGCCTGCCACCTTATAATATACGGTATAGGTTCCAGCATTCGTTGCTGTTGGGATATACTCTGAATAATTATTGCCGTCGGTACTGTAAAGCAATGTGCCGATGTCGGTTGTTCCAGCGACTACGAGATTCAGGCTCCCGCCTGTATATATTAGGTTTTCAACAGCCGCCGGAGCGGTGACTGTGGGCGTAGCTTTTACGATATTGAATGTTTTTGATGTCGTTTTAGCATAATTCCCCTTACCGGTAATAGTGATGGTTGCTGTACCTACTATCATATTGTTGCTGTAAGTCACCTCATAATCCACATCCTTCACAAGTGCCGTTTCCTCATACGTAATCACCAAATCAGGCTCGATTGCAGAACCGGTATAGGGCTGGTCATCTATATCAGCGATGACACAACTTCTGATGTCTCTCTTCAGCGTCACCGTCAGGTCGAGGCCATCTCTTTGTCCGGAGACGTCACTATGGAAGATGAGTGTCATCTGCTTACCACTGCTGATGAGCGTGCCGATGTCCTCTCCTGAATCACTACCATACTTGTCACCAATCTTTGGTGCAGAGGTAGAGCCGCCATCATACACCATCAAGTAGTCATATAGTGTATTTCCCGACACTTCCGCCGTCACCGTGCCGGTGAGCTGCAGGACGTGGTGGTCGGGAGCAGTTAGAACGAGACCGCCATCATATTTGTTGCTATATTGGGCCATAGCGCCGCCATCATCATATACATTAAACGAGCTTACGCCCTCGGGGATGGTAGCATTTTCGATGCCTGTCTTTGGCATGTTGATGTAGTCATTGCCATTGGCATCTTTCTTGAAGCCGGTGGAAACAACCTCGAAGTCGACGGACTTCGAACCAGCGTACAAGCCCATGCCAGTAATGGTCAGCGTGTATTTGCCCCCTTCGGTGATATGGATGGTGGTCGATTCCTGCGATGTCGTACCGAGCGTGGCTGTGTAGTCAGTGCCCAGTGTGAGCGTATGTCCTTCGGCATCGCTCACGCTAAAGGGGATGTCGAGGGAGCTGCCCGTCAAATCGTACGAGGCGCTGATGCCCGAAATGGTGGCAACAGAAAGATGGTATTGTTCACTGCCCTTAGGAATGAGTTCCACGCTCTCCAGGGTCGTGATATCCTTGATGGTAGCCTCACCACCACCTACAATTTTGAACTTTTTGTCCTCCTCGGCGAAGTTGATGCTTTTAAGACGGTCGCTAAAGCCATAGACTACATTTAGGTTGGACTTCACGCCTGTGACCTTGATAAAATCCGTAGCGTTGGTCCAGCCGAGGACCAGTGAGCCGCTGGTGTTGTCGTCGCCGTCTTTGCCCGGACCTATACCAGAACCATCGCCGCCGCCGGTAGCAGTCACCTGTCCACCATTGATAACGATGGCACCGCAGCCACCATAGGCACCATTCTTGTTAGAACCACAGCCACCGCCGATACCAGCAGCGTAGGTACCACCCGTGGCGTTGACGATGCCGCCGTTGATGGTGATGGTGCCGTTGCCGTCGAGTTCGCTATTATAATCACCACCGATACCAGCGCACTGATTACCGCCCTGAACGTTGACAATACCGCCATTGATGGTGATATCGCCATATTGGGTTGGATATGTTGTATAATTGACCTTTTTATAACCACCTCCGATACCGGCTCTTGTTCCTCCTTCAATGGTCAGCGTGCCAGTGCCGTTAGTGCCACCTTCGATGGTCAGAGAGTTACCTACTCTCACCTCGATGCCATTCGGTGCAGTGAGGGTGTAGCCGTCGGTGAGTTTGAGCGTCACGTTGCCCGTGACGGTAATACGATCTGCGATGTTCACGTCGCCGTTGGTCACGTAAGTGTTGCCGTCCGTCCACGACGTGGTGGTTGATGTCAGCGGCACATAGTCGTCTGCCCACGCCGTCACAGTCGTGAGCATCATCACAAGCAGCAACATTGCCGCCCGTCGCGTTGCGCCCAGCCCAGAGGACAAGGGCGCGGAAAAGTTTTTCTTAATACTCATTGTTATTGTTTATTTTTGATTATTTATTTGTCTCGTAGGGTATAAATAACACAGCGGCCTTCCTTGCATTAATGCAAAGAAAGCCGTATATTATTTACGCGGGTGCCCGCGCCTTTTCAATCGCGCGTGCGCGCGTGACTTAGAGTGAGTTAACGAATTATTTGGAATCGCCAAACAATTCGAGTTAATTATTGTTATGACCTCAAACTTTCTCATCGTTGAAAAATTCAAAAAACCTTACAAAGGTACGAAAAAATCTGCAAATAATAAGCAACAAAAAGAAAAAAAATGAAAATTTTTGCGATTTTTGATACAAACGCTAACGTTTTGGTAGAGAATTTTGTGGTTTTATCCCAAAAATCTGCAAATATCAGGTGACAACTACCCTCAAAATAAGTATCGGATATTTGCAGATTTTTAGGGTCACTTCTAATGAAATTCGTCACAAAATGTGATAATTTTTATTTGCAGATTTTTGCAAACAGCTGATAATTAGACAATTATCATATTTATTAAAATACTCTAACAAAGCGTTATAACTATTTAATAATCAATGTATTACTCTCTATTTACCCACGCAGAATCTACTTACCCACGCAGAAATGAGTAAAGATATTTCCTAATACCTCATTGGGTATGATTCTGCCTTGGCCTGTGATATTTGTGAGATCATCTAGTACGAGCCGCAAGTCTTCAGATATGAGATCTCCACTAAAACCGGACTCCAAGCCAGACAACACACGTGACAGATTCTCGTGAGCTCTGACAAGCGACTGATATTGTCGGGCTGAAGTAACGATGATATCTTGTTCTGAGAGCTCAGGGATATTCGCTGATTCGAAAAGCATTTGCTCTAACTTGTCGATGTTGATACCATTCTTGGCAGAGATGTCAGTTGTGGGGATAATTTTGAGTTCTGGAATGGATGGAATGTTTGTGTCGTCGATAGGGATGATATCAATCTTATTTCTTACAATAATCAGTGATTTACCATTAGTTCGTTTAAGCATATCTTTATAATCTTCTTCAGAAGGATTAGCGTCGATAAGCCATAGTATAATCTGGGCTTTCTCTATGGCTGCATAGGTTCTGGTAATACCGATTTGTTCTACTTCGTCAGTAGTTTGACGGATTCCTGCTGTATCGATGAATCTGAAGGTAATGCCATTAATGTCTATAGAATCCTCTATGGTATCGCGGGTAGTGCCGTGAATAGATGATACTATCGCACGATCATCGCGGATAAGTTTGTTTAAAAGAGTTGACTTTCCTACATTTGTCTTGCCCACTATTGCCACAGGAATGCCATTCTTTAGAGCCTGTCCCATCTCGAAAGAGTGGGCTAGAGTCGTGACTCGGTTGTTGATTTTATTCGCTATCAGAAGAAGCTCGTTGCGGTCGGCAAATTCAAGTTCCTCATGGTCGGAGAAATCGAGTTCTAATTCTAATAACGAGGTGAGTTTCAGAAGTTGTTCGCGAAGCTGTGAGAGTTCTGATGAGAACTGACCCCGCAGCTGACTCATCGCTATCTGGTGGGTGGCCTTGTTGGATGAAGCAATGAGGTCGGCGACGGCTTCTGCCTGCGAGAGATCCATCTTGCCGTTGAGGAAGGCGCGCTGGGTGTATTCGCCGGGCTGAGCCATACGGCAGCCATTCTGTATCAGAAGCTCTAACACCTTATTTAATATATAGCGCGAGCCATGACAGGAGATTTCTGTACTGTCTTCGCCTGTATACGAGTGGGGTGCTCGGAAAATGCTTACCAGAGCTTCGTCGATGATATGGTTTTGGGAGATGATGTGTCCATAGTGGATGGTGTTGGCAGAATAGGACTGTACATCGCCTGTACCTCGGAAGATATGAGAAAGAATCTCAAGCGACTGAGGGCCAGAGATTCTGATGATTCCTATTGCTCCGCCAGGTGCTGTGGCGAGTGCGCAGATGGTGTCGTTCATTTAAATGCGATCGAGTACTTTATTTATGAGTGTGTCGATAGAGTTCTTGTATTCGGTGTTCATCTTCTTGGCGTAGCGGTTGGCGATGACCATGCAACATGTCATGGCGCGATGGCCTAACAGCGTAGCGAGACCTGCCACGGCAGAGGATTCCATCTCGAAGTTACAGATCTTCATGCCGTCGTATTCGAACGACTCAATCTTATCGACTTTTGGGTCGACGATGTCGGCACGTAGTTCTCGTCCTTGTGGACCATAGAAGCCACCGCAGGAGATGGTATAACCGCGTACCATATCTTCGCCGGCAACCTGGTTGATGAGTTCTTCATCGGAAATGGAAACATAGGGTGAACCCAAGATGGGATTCCATTGCATGTGCTCTCTGAAGGCTTTTTCCATCTCAATATCGCAGACCACATTACGGCCTGCGTAATAGTTGAGCAGACCGTCGTAGCCGATGCTCTTGACTGAGGCGATGAAAGATCCCGTAGGTGTGAAGGGCTGCAGACCACCACAGGTGCCGATGCGTACCATGGTCAGCGTGCGATGCTCGTCGCGCTCTTCGCGAGTCGTGTAGTCGATGTTGGCAAGGGTGTCGAGTTCGTTAATGACGATATCTATGTTGTCGCATCCGATACCTGTCGACTGTACGGTGATACGTTTGCCTTTGTAGGTACCTGTGATGGTGTGGAACTCACGGTTGGAAACCTCACACTCACGGGTGTCGAAATGACTGGCAACAGTATTTACGCGTGCTGGGTCGCCCACAAGAATGATGCGATCGGCCAGTTGCTCGGAGCGGAGGTGCAGGTGAAAACACGAACCGTCATTGTTGATAATCAACTCTGATTCTGGGAAATATCTTTTATCCATCGTATTATTTGTTTTTAGTTAAATATAGATTCTCTGCATTGCGAATGGTTTTCTCCAATGTGTGTATCTGAACATAGAGCTCATGCTGTTTCTGTTCGCTGGCCAGTATCTCTGGGCGAAGTTCGTCCCGCTCTTCGTTGTTGGCTGTGGCATAGTAGTCTCGAGCACGCTCAAGGGTGCTGAGTAGTCGCTGGTAGCGATTGTTTAGTGTCACAAGCTGCTGATAGCGTTTCGCATTGTCTGGAGCTTTAAAGTCAGTATGTCGGGTATATGTGACTTCATCGTTGACAACAAAGGAGAACTGCTTAATAGGCTTACGTTCGCCTTTGTGATTAGTAAGTTCTCTGAGTCGTTGAAGGGCGGCAACGTGCGCTGTCTCGTCACTCCAGGTATCGGCAATGCGATCAATGCGAGCGTAAGTTGCAATATCTTCTGGTGTCAACCCTGTGGCGCTATATTTCTGGCGCGTCTGCGAGGGCTCGAAGATGTAGATGCACACTTTGTCGTCAGGCTGGTTGCGATCAGTGGCAAACCATCCGAGGTTAGCGTATTCGTCGATGACGTACATATAGTCGTTGGCCTCAGAGTTAAAGGGCATGCCAATGTTGGCAGGACGCAAAAACAGGTTCTCCTCAGCGTCGTAGCGGGTGACGTAGATGTCGTAGCCACCTAATCCGTCTTCGCCATCGGCTGCAAAGTAAAGCGTCTGTCCGTCGCCCATCATAAAGGGGTAGTTGATGTGTCGGAAGTCGCCGTCATCGTTGATGCCTTTCAGCGTTGTGGGGCGCGTCCAGCGGTTGTCCACATTCTCGCAGCTAAATAGCTCAATGGTGCTGTCTGGACATTCCTGTGATAGATAGCATCGGGTGCCCAACTCGTTAACGTAGACATAGGCGTTAGGTTGTTGCTGGGTATGAAAGAAGTCCTGATAGCGTGCTACGCGGCCTATCTCTGGCGACAATTTGTAGTATTGCAGGAAGTGCTTCTTGTCGACCACCATGCTGTCGATGAACATGATGCACTGTGTGTTGGCTATCATCTTCTCCAACTTAGCCTTATGTGCCTGTTGCTCAGGCGTCAGTTGTGACGCCTTGCGTTTCTGAGCCATAGCTGGCAGTGCAAGGAACAAAAGAAACCCTATGAGCAGTCGATACTTCTTCATTCAGTTAACAAAGATACGAAAAAGTAATTGATAAAGGCCCAACTGGCAATGACAATTAATGATATTTAATACTCGGTGAGCTTGTCGTCGGCCTCCAATGCACGCCAAATGGTATAGCGTGCCTCAGGGTTCAGATGTTCCATGTGGGCGAAGAGCTCGCGTACTGTCGTACGATGGGTGTCATGCTCGAAGGGACATTGCTTGAGTTGTTTCTCATAGTGATGCTCCTCTGCATACTGGCGAATATCATCCTCGCAGCATAGTCCCAAGGGGCGGATAATGGTAAGCGGCATTTTACGCATGCGTAGCTTGATGGGCATGGTAGAGAAATGGCCTTGGAAGGTGAGGTTCATCAGGGCAGTATGAATGATGTCGTCCTGATGGTGGCCAAGGGCTATTTTGGTGCACCCAAGCTCCTGTGCGATGTTGAAGAGCTGCTTGCGTCGTTGCCATGAGCAGAGGAAGCAGGCTGGCTTGCGTTCCGATGGCTCGAAACAAGTGGTGATGATATGTAGGGGTACCCCATGCTCGTCGCAGAAATGCTGCAGATAGCTGGTATCCGTCTCGTATTGGATATTAGACATGCGAACATGAAGGGCAGAAACGGTGAAGTGGGGGACATGCACCTTAGAACGTCGGGCGAGGAACTCTAACAGGCAGAGTGAGTCCTTGCCACCAGACAATCCGACGAGGATGTGGTCACCCTCGTCGATCAGTTGGTATTGGCCCAGCGCCTTGTTAAAAGTCTTCCAAAGCCTTTCGTCGAGCGTCATTTCATGAAGACTAAGTAGACGGCACAGATAATCAGCAGGAAAGCCAGGATATGGTTCCAGTGCAGGTGGGTGCCTTGGAACATGATGTTGGCAATGATGCAGAAGACGGCTAGCGAGATGCACTCCTGGATGACTTTCAGTTGAATAAGGTTGAAGGGACCTCCGTTCTCGACGAAACCCAAGCGGTTGGCAGGTACTTGACAGCAGTACTCAAAGAAGGCAATGCCCCATGAGAATGCGATGACACCTATCAGTGGCCAGTGGTTCGAAACACCGTTCTCCTGTAATTTTAAATGCCCATACCAAGCGAGCGTCATAAAGACGTTGCTTAGTATGAGCAATATGATGGTATAAAGTCCGTTCACTTTTTTACCTTTTTACTTTTTCAGATATTCATCCATGTGCTGAGCAGCACG
>JAFPEE010000068.1 GCA_017389705.1 Prevotella sp. | reverse complement strand
CAGCACGATGGGCTCAGCCCCTTCATGACCTGGCGTAGCAGGCTTGCTAATCACCACACAGTTCTGCTTGTCGCGCTTGTAGTCGAGCTTCAGCCGCTCTGCAAACTGGCATAGGTAGTCGGCCACTCGCTCCTCATGATGTGAAGGGCGTGGTATCTGGTTCAGTTCCTTGAAAATCTGGAATACTCGTTCTGTTGTAGGCATCGTTTTCATGATTTATTTGTTGTTATGTTTGTCTTCTTGCATTCAGCCCGAAGGGCTTCGAGTGCTTTATAATCAGCAGGATAATATTTCACGATAGGGGCGATGGTCATTCTGGCAGCCTTACCTAATCTCTGCTCAAGAAGTTTGTATTCTTCGTATTGAGAGAGGATTAATGCTTTATTATCCTCCGTCAAAGGAAGATCTTTCACCAGACCTGATTCCCGAACCATAACCCTGCTCTTAGCAGCTACCGACAACTCCACATGCAATTGCACATAACAGATAATGTCAAAAAAGTCCTCAGGAGGAAATTTCTCTTTAATAGACTCTAAGAAAATGCCTGTTTGGGTGTTGTCCAGCTGACCGCTCTTAATGGAGTCAAGCAAAGCGAACTGTTTGTCGAGACCTTTGTCAATCCAGCGGTGGATCATATCTACATCGTAGTAATAAGTCCACACCAAAAGACCACCCAAGGTGCCGAATACGAAAATGAACTGCACTAGCGGCACGAAATGGAAGGTATTGTGGAACACGTGCAGCACAGGTGCTTCTAATAACAGAAAAACAGACATTCCAATATCGCTCTTTTTGAGGCCTAATCGAGAACGGGAACGTTCAATTATACGAACTGTCAGCATGAGTCCAGCAGCGACGATGGCACTGCAGCCCATGTGGACAAGGGCCACCTCCCAACCTCGGAACAGTACGGTGCCAATGCCCATTTCATGGCCAAACAGCAGGTAGAAGATGTTCTCAAGGATGGAGAACCCACCACCTACGGCAGCACCGCAGATGACACTGTCGATGAAGAACACAATCTTCTTCCGGGTGGCTAACCAAAGGAGTGGGATAGCCTTCACAATCTCTTCCATCACAGGATTGAGGAAATCTGACTGGTTTCCGGTGAGGATCCGCCCTGTCTGTTGGAACAGGCCGAAGCAGACCAATGCCGCCACCATACCACACAGCACCTGCAAGAGGAGATTCTTGATGCTGATGAGTGAGAAATTGTCAATCTTATAGACTACAAAGATGTAGATGACAATAGGGAGTAGGGCAGCGACAAATAACATTACAACAATTTTAGTGAGATCATAAATTCATTGTTTCCACGTCGTCCACCGTCGAATCCTGCAGGTGCAAACAGATGACCGTAACCTATAGACAGTGTAGTCTTGAGATAATTCAGGAACACCAGTTCGGTAGTCAGCTGAATACCTGTGCTGTAATACATCTTGTGGGATGCGTGGGGATTCCAGGCGGAGAGACCTGTTCCGAAGAGCGAGCATTGGATCCACGTCGGATAGCAGAACAGCGCACCGAAGTTGTTGAGCCGGAGTGGACGCAGGTTGAGCTCTGCCGTCGCCTTGGCAAAGGAGTGCGCTGGTATGGCATCAATGGCGGCACCAGGCATCGCCAAGGTCGTACGATATTGGAAGGCATCCCTATTGTCAACATAGTTATTGCGGAAACCACCGAAATAGGTAGTGCCAAACACCGATTCTTCATCTCCGAAGTTGTGGCCTGCTGCCGTACGGAGCCAGAACGAGGTGTTTCTGTCAAAAGGTACCAGTGTGCCGAAGTTGCCTGTAGCCTCTACGGAAGGATAAACCCGTCCACCAGCCAGATAGCCGTAGCCTTCAACGCCCAACTCGTAGCCCTGCTCCTTCATCACGCCACCCAATGAGGTGCGGGTCTTTGACCAATTCCCGTAAACCGACGCTGTCTGCATCGACCTGACATCTTTAACCTCAATCTCCTGATACAGGGGCAGTGCATCCATGTCGCCGTAGGTAGCCACCGAGAAGCCCCATGAGCTGTTATAGGGCGAGATCAACGTGTTGGTATAGTCGTAGGCCAGCTGTACCACATAACCCTTACGGCTTTTCCGCATCGGACCGAAGAGGTCGTAGAAGTCCATATGGTTCCAGGCAGCCTTGAGGTTCCAGAAGTAGTATTTCCAATCGAAGTCAACATGGAATTTGTTCTTCCAGGCGTTGTTACTCCAGGGGGATAGACCGACAGACATGTTCATGCTACTCAGTCCCACAGGGTCGTTCACGTTAAAGCGATAGCCTAATACAGGGGTCATGTGATTCCAGGCTCTGGAATCGGTAAAGCCGCTGATGATAGGGTAGGCTCCTGCGAACCTCATCTCTTTAATGACATTGTAGGAGGTGATGTTGTTATATACATCGCCAAAGTTCTTCCTGGGCAGCGAGTCTCTGAGCAGACCAATCTTTTCCAATGCCTCCTTGTTGTTCTCGTAGGCGAGCTGACCATAGAGGTTCACAGCATTGGCATCCTTCACCACCTCACGGGAGAGCAGTACGGGTTGCAGTCCGTCGCGCTTGAACTGGAGTGCCAGCAACTGACCTGGCGTAATCTCCAATGGTGCAAAGAGGCCGATGTCGGTATTGGTAAGCATCTCCATCTCGCGTGTCTCTATGTTGATCTGCCAGAGGTTGGAGACGCCAGTATAGTAAGAGCTACCAATCAGATACTTGTCGTCGAGCGAGAAGCGGAATTGTCCTAGGTTGCTGTCTTTCCAGGTAATTAGTTTCACGGGCTTGAAGATGGCCTTAGCCAGTTCCTCGGTATTAAACAGCAAAAGTGTGTGCTCGCCGTTGTCGCCCTGACTGGTGAGCGACAGCCATTTGCCGTCGTGACTGATATCTGAGTCAAACACGCTTACGCCAAATGGAAAGGCGTAGATTACTTCCGGATTCTCCAAATCACGGTCCATACGCACTATCGATTGTGTACCGCGGTTAGAGAACAGGCCGTAGAGACAGTCGTGGGTATTGTCATATACGATACTGTTGATGCGCTGGAACTTCTTTTTCTTCACCACCTTCTTCTGTAGGATGTCATAGATCTCCAAGCCACGCATCTTAGCATTGTTCGTTGTATAGATGAGGCGCTGGCCCTTACGGTCGAGGGCTACGAAAGCAGGATCATATAGCTGTATGCCGCAGATGTCGTTCAGCCGCTTCTGCTCACCTGTCAGCAGGTCAATCTCCGTCATGTGTGCGAAGTCGCCAGGGGCATTCATGGCGGCGTATGCCTTTTGGGTGTCTGGGTCATAGACGAATGGCGACACAGAACCCAGCGGCTTTTTGGTCAGCGGCTTGGTTTCTGTGATGGGATATTGGCGGATGGCGGCTAGGTTCTCCTCCTGATGCTGCTTCTCATCCTCCTTCCAGTCGTTCCATACTTTTCTGAGCGACTGTCCATAGACCTTCTTGAACTGCTTGCTGAAGAAGGTGCGACTGTCTGCCGTTCTGTTATAGAACTGGATCATCTTCTCATAACCGTAGGTCTTGGTGAGGTAGTTCACGAAACGGGTACCATAGAGATAGGCATTGGCGCCCACTTGGAAGTCCTTGGTGGAACCTTCCGTTTCCAGGCCCACCACCGAATAGAGCTTGTCGCCCCCGTCTATGATACTGCGGAAGTACATCTCGTCGTAGCCACCTAAGGCACGTCCGATACCACCGCCGAGCCAGGTCTCCATGAAACAGGCGATACCCTCATGATACCAACGGGGCGAATACCAACGGGGCACACTTAGGTAGCTCCAAAGGGCAGAGATGGGCTGAGACTTGTCGGTGTCCACCTTCGTACCAAAGAAACGACGCCAGTTGAGGTCGCGACGATTATATTTGTCAGTCATGACAATGTGCGTATATTCGTGCTTGAACAACTGACTGTATCGTTCACTTGAAGGGTTGATGTAATATGACATGTTCAACGGAGCCATGCCGATTTGTATAAAAGAACGCGGTAATGGCGATGCTCCGCCATTACCGTCGTCCTCCCAGTCTGTCAATAACAGCAGGGGTGCTTCTGGCTGATAGATGGAATCACTGGTCCATATCTGCTCATGAAGCGCTTTGCCTTTCTGGTACATGCGCATCATGTGAGGGATGTAGCGCGACAGGTTCTTGTCAAAGAACACCAGCGTGGCTTCGTCCGTCTTATACTGGAAATAGGTCTCATTCTGCCCCCTGGATATACAGGGAATCATCGACAGCAGAAAGACAACCATCCAGTTGCGCATGTACAACGCCGTTGTCATTTATTAATCTTGGGACCCTTGTTCAGCCTTTCACTGTTGCCTACTGCTGCTGTCTGACTGATCACGTTGCCAATCACAAGGCTGAGACTGTTATTCTGGCTCTGATTCAGGGCTGGATTATTGGCAGCATGACTCATTGCGCCGTGATAAGCCTCCATTACCCTACTGGCACTACTCAACATCAAAGCTTTATAGGGATTAATCTTTGGACCACGACCAGCAAGAACCTCCTTCTGAGCATTGTGGGGATCAATCTTTGGACCACGACCAGCAAGAACCTCTTTCTGAGCATTGTGGGGATTAATCTTTGGACCACGACCAGCAAGAACCTCCTGAGAATTGAGAATCTGACTGATTTCATTGTCGAGAACCTTGGGTGACATAACCCTTCCAATCTGGTTGGGAAGCTTCATGCTCTGGGCCAACTCGCAGCTTTGCAGCACAACTAAACGCTGAGCCATATTGAGATCAGCCACGGCTGCAAGCGCCTTCTCACCACTAAGCAGGTGCCCCTTCTTAGCCAAAGCCTCAGCACTTTCCTTGTCACCCTCGAGGGCAGCAGTCATCTGCTGGTACTCCAACCACTGGTCGCGAACCAGCTTCAGTTTGTCATCACCCTGAGCTGTCTCCAGATACTTGTCGGTAGTCTCGATGAAACGGTTGGCCAAATTGTTTTGCTTCTGTAATGTCATGTAAGCCAGTGAGGCGTTGATGGAGGACTGGGCCAAGTCGGGACACTCCTCACCACCAAGGGCGGCATTCAGGTTGTCGGCGGACTCTGCCAGCGAACTGGCAACGTTGTCTACCATCTCACGGTTGGCATTCATCTCCTTAAGCACCTCAGCAAATGCAGGGATGTTGCCGGCTACCTCGTTTGACATGTCAACCAGCGCGCCGAACTGGACAGTGCGTGTCTGCATCACCACCTGGGCTGCCACAATGTCATTCTTGAAGGCAGAGTCGGTCTGAAGGAGTTCTTCCATATTAGTAATCTTCTCGGAAACTTGCTCACGAGAGAATTTTGCAGCTTTGGCGATATCTCCATCAGCCTCGTTGAAAACAACAGGCCAATCAATATAATATGAGCAAATCAACCCGATGACGCATATGGCTGCCAACGAATACAGGATAATACTTTTCTTTTTCATACGCTTAAAATTTTAAGTTTTTGTTCTTTTCTTTGATGTCAAATGTCATCTCTATGTCATTGGTCTTGCAAATATACAGTGTTTTTTCTACTTTCCAAATTTTTTTTAAGTTTTTTTTTGCATAAAAATCAATTACCCCTTCTTTTTGCCGTCATACTTATAAGGGTAAAGTTATGAAACTTAGATTTCTCTCGGACTAATTTTGTTTTCTTTCGGACTATTTCAAAATACTCCGGGAGTATTGATGAATAAGGCAGGGTTATCTCAGAATAACCCCTGCTTATTGACGAGTTTTCTCGATTAGGCTCCAAATGTCGAAACGAAAAAGACAATTAGTCTGTACTATCATTCTGTTTTCCATTGCCCTCTAAAATACTCTTTTACCTAAATTCTCGTAGATTTTTTGTGAAAAACATTTGTATATCATTTTATTTTTGTACTTTTGCACACTATGGAACGAGAATTGTTTGAAACATACATGGCTAAGTATGCTGACAAGATAGAAGAAATCCGTCAGTCAGCCCATGCCCTACATGCCAGCGTCAACCAGACCTATGGCGACTCACTGCCTTATGGCTACCATCTCGACATGGTGGTCAATGGCATTCGTGACTTCGGACATTTAGTGTGTGCACGTGAAGAAGACGTGCTCCCCTTGTTCTTTGGGGGCTATTATCACGACAGCATAGAAGATGCCCGACTGACGTATAACGACGTGATGAAGGAAGCCAGACACATGCTGACAGTGGAACAGGCTGCTATGGCCACTGAGATTGTGTATGCCTTGACCAACGACAAGGGTCGCAATCGTGCTGAGAGGGCAGGCGAGAAGTATTATCAAGGTATCCGGGAGACTCCCTATGCTCCCTTTGTCAAGTTGTGCGACCGTTTGGCTAATATTACCTATTCGTGTTCTGGTGTTGATGGTAGTAATATTCGCATGAAAGAAGTATACAAAGGGGAGATGCCTCACTTCTTGACATCGATTAATCCGCATAGTAGCGATTCGCGCTTCCTGGTGCCACAGGAGGCTGTGCTCCGTCTGGCTGAGTGTCTGATAGACGACTTGGAGCGCGAGGAGCAGAATGGGGTTGCTTGGTGGCATAACTACTAGTTTAGAGTTTAGGGTTTAGAGTTTAGGGAGTTATGGCTTTAGGAAAGTGGATAGGAGGATTTCTGGGGTTTATGAGTGCAGGCCCGCTGGGAGCGCTGGCAGGCATTGTGTTGGGCGGATTGTTCGACAACATGCTCGATGCTGTAAACACCCCTGAGACGCAAGGAACCTTTGATGGGCAGAGTGGTTATCAGTCGCAGACTTATGGTCGGCAGCAGACTTATCAGGGCCAGCGTAATAGTTTTCTGTTTTCAATGCTGGTGTTGGCCTCTTATATCATCAAGGCCGACGGCAAGGTGATGCATTCTGAGATGGAACTGGTGCGTAATGTGCTGCGTCAGAACTTTGGTGACGTGGCGCGTCAGCAAGGCGACGAAATACTTAGGAAACTTTTCGACGAACAGAAACGCGTTGGTGCCGCTGCTTTCAAGACTACTGTCATGCAGTGCTGTCAGCAGATAGCCCATAATATGGACCACGCTCAGCGTCTACAGTTGCTCAACTTCCTTGTCATGATTTCGCAGGCTGACGGCAAGGTTGATGCTGCTGAGGTCACGGCCATGAAAGAGTGTGCCCAGTGGATGCAGATGTCTGTCGATGAGGTTGACTCAATGCTCGGCCTAGGCAAGGATGATCTGGCGTCAGCCTATAAGGTGCTGGGTGTCTCGCCCGATGCTACTGACGATGAACTGAAGAAAGCCTATCGCCGGCTGGCCCTCGAGCACCATCCCGACAAGGTGGCAGCCCTTGGTGAGGACATCCGCAAGGCCGCTGAGAAGAAGTTCCAGGAAATCAACGCCGCCAAGGACAAAATCTGGAAAGCCCGCGGACTATAATACCTTAATAGCCACCATCACGGCATCGTCAATACGTTTGGCCTTGCCACGGAAATTCTCCACATCAGTTGTCATGCGTTCAATGATACGTTGTGGAGACTCCTCATTCTGTGCCGATTTGTTGAGTCGTGCTATCATGCGTTTTAACCCGAATGTTTCATGTGAAAGGTTTTCCGTTTCATAAAGACCGTCAGTAAAACAGAAGAAGGTAGCATCTTCCACTAATGTGACGTGTTGCTCTTCGTAATCATAGTTCTCCATAATTCCTATCGGAATGTTGGGTCTTAACTCAAGCTGACGTGCTCCGGTGTTCGGACTTAGTATGATAGGCCATGGATGACCTGCGTTGCAGTAGGTCAAGCGAGCATTGTCGAGATTCAATACGCCCACGAAAAGGGTAGTAAACATCTCGCTGTCGTTGATAGAGTAGAGAGGCTTGTTCATGGCTTTGACGATGGCCGCTGGCGAGGGTATTTCGGATGTTGCGGCAACAGCTGATGCTGCGGTACGGAACACGCTACGGGTGACAGCCATCAACACAGATGCCCTGACGTTACAGCCAGGCACATCGCCCAGACAGAATATCAGCGTGTGGCCGACGTAGAAGTAGTCGTAAAGGTCAGCGCTGACATCAGAGGTGCTGAGTAGCTTGACGCTCACATCCAGGTGGTGTCGTGCATTCTCCTGTTTCGATATCGAGGGTAGCATGGCTCCCTGTATGTCGCTGGCTATTTGCAGTTCCTGGGTCAGCAGGTTCTGCTCCATCACCAGCTTGTTTACCTTGCGGATGCTGTATGCCGAGCGCAATACGATGAACACTATCAGTACGATACTGACCAATCCGGACAGCATTGTCCAGAGATGCAGACGATTGAACAGTTCGTCGTCGACACTTGTTTTAAACACCATTTCGTTATAGTTGATGTCGCCTGTTAATACGCCAACACACTCCTTGTGACGGTTGTGTATCGGAGCCGAGAAGGTATAGATGAGCATATCTGATCCGCCGGTATCCCTGTAGGGTTCGCTCCACCATATTGAGTCTTTGGCCATCGGACGTTCGTACCACTCCCATGTCTCGTAGTCGTAGGGCAACTGTTTGGTGGATACTGGTCCATTGTCCTTTGTCTGATATGCAAAGGCTGCAAAAGCAGAGTCAGCTTTGTGATAGAAACCTGGACGCAAAGCCACCGCACTACCAATAATGTGTTTATTGCGGTCTACCAACATGGCACATATTCGGTACATTTCCTGGCGGTTCTCCAGATTCTCCTCAACGATGCTGACTGTAGCCTGTACTGCTGACTCCACACGAGCTTTCAAGTTGGTGATACGTTGTAACTCATTCAAGTCCTGCTTGGTTCGCGCTGCAGTCTGCTGTCGCACAGTCTTCTGGGTATAGGAATAGGTAACGAAGCTGAGAACTTCATTAAGGATGGCGGCTATTAAGATGACAGCGACTCCCATCCACATAGCCCTGATTTTTCCTTTTATAAACTCTGTCTTCATCAGTTAAATCAAGCATGTTGTGTGTAATAATGCGTGCAAAGGTACAAAAAAAAGTTATTCCTCTCATGTCTTTCCCAACTTTTTACTTCCTTTTTTGGTGATAACCCGAAAAAAATAGCTACCTTTCCTCTATAAATGGGAAACAAATTGCCCCGCCAAAGTGACTAAATCCGTGGAGGTACATGAATTAGGCACATAGGTATCTATACACGGCCATCTTACGATTTCCGTGTTTACAATAATACTTTCCTCTTCGAGCTCTAAGCTATAGACTGGCTTTCATTGCCGCCCATGTT
>JAFPEE010000067.1 GCA_017389705.1 Prevotella sp. | reverse complement strand
TCACCTTATCTGCCGTTTGGCGGCGACAACTGTAATCTGTTGAAAGCATCGGGCATGACCACTCCGAAGGAAGACTGGATATGGCTGCCCGTATCGGTCTATCTGATTGAACACCCTAAGGGGCTGATACTTGTTGACACGGGCTGGCACCGCGATATGTCGCCCGAAGGCGTCTATGACAAGGCGGCTCAGATCAAGAGCCTCGGCTCGCGAGTATTATATAATGTGAACCAGGGACAGATACCTCTCGGTGAGGCCGTTGATGAGCAGTTGGCCACGATGGGCATCAAACCTGCCGACCTCGACTACGTGCTGCTGACGCATCTGGATTGCGACCATGCCAATGGTCTGCGTGCCGTGAAGAATGCCAAGCACATCATCGTGGCTCAGGAGGAACTGGACTGCGCCCGTAAGAACGGTTTTATTCGTTACAAGAAAAAGTGGTGGAAGGACTGCGAGTTAGAGACTATCACGTGGAATGGCACGGAGGGTCCTGCCCAGAAGTCGTTCGACCTCTTCGACGACGGCAGCATCAAGATGATCAACATCCCCGGTCACTGTGACGGACTTTGCGCTGTGAAGATAACCCGTGAGGATGGTAAATACGTGTTGCTGTTTAGCGACGGCGGTTATGCCACGAAGTCGTGGAAGGAGATGATTACCAGCGGCGTGTCGCTCGACAAGGAGATGCAGCGCAAGTCGCTCCAGTGGATTCGCGACCAGTCAATGGATGCCAATTGCATCGAGAGCCTTGCCACTCACGATACCGACATCAAACCACATGTGATAGAGTTGTAAATCTTCGTTTCCGCATTTTGGCCTAAACGGAAAGAAAAGTTGAACTAAATAGAAAAGTCTGTTTGGCGGAATCATCGTACCTTTGCGCTGTGAAATGATTACAGTGCGAAACTCGGCTTGCACGAGTTTTGCCTCAAACATAGTTTAATTTAAAGCAAAGGAAAAATGAGAAGTAACATCGCAGATTACAATGCTGTCGTAGAAGCAGCAAGCAAGTTCACACGTAGCGTTGCCGAGGGCAACAGCAAGTATGCAAAGGAGTTGTTCACCGAGGATGCCTGTCTGTTCGGATTTCTGAACGGCAAGCTGGAGCGTGGCAGCATCCAGCAGTTCTATCACAATGTTGATACCGTAGGTGCCGGTGAGGAGTTCAAGACCCGCATCGATGTGCTGGAACTCGAAGAGACGCTGGCCGTTGTCCGTGTGCTCGAAGAGGGCTGGGGCGGCAGCATCGACTTTACTGACGTGCTACTGCTCTTGAAGATTGACGGCGAATGGAAGTGCGTGGCCAAAGCATACAACCAGAACTCAAACACCATTCAGAAATAGGTCATGAAAGAGTTAAGCAAAATCGTGACCCTTGCCCTGCTGTTCTACATTGGCTCAATGGCAGTCAAGGCTCAGACATGTAATCAATGTGTAACCCATAAAAATAATGTAACAATGAACAAGAACAATGAAACCGTACAGGGCATCCTGAATGCCATTGAACTTTATGCAGAGGCAGGCCGCAAGGCAAGTCGTGAACTTGGTGAAAAGGCCTTTACAAAGGAAGCTACGATGTCGTGGGTAGAGAAGGGTGTGATTACCACCGTACCCATCAACGCCCTCTTCGACGTGCTGGAGCAGACGGGCGAGGAAGAGGTGACTTATACCGTTGAGGACGTGACCGTTGCAGGCAACATCGCCTTCGTGCGCATCTCGTCATCGTTCAGCAAACTGACCACTTTCAACGACATGTTCACTCTGGCTGAACAGGACGGTGAGTGGAAGATTGTCAGCAAGATATACAGCGTGAAGTAATCTTAAAAGTTCTTTGGTCTGCGAAAGTTTTTGTACCTTTGCAGACCAAATTATTTTTTGTAGATGACTAAGATAACGAAATTCCCCTCGGCTCTGATTAGCGGTGACTGTACAACGTCATCGCTGGTAATGGACGGCGGCAGCATCATCGACCAGTGCATTGTGACGGCTGGCGAGAGAGGCACGTTCTTTCTCGAACAACATCTGCTCTACGTGGTGCTGGGAGGAAGTGTAAAACTGACCTGCGGACGGCAGTCGTGGACGGTGGGCAAGAACGAAATGATACTGCTTCGACGGGCGCAAAGCGTCAGTTACGAGAAGCAAGGCTCTGAGGAAACAGGACTTTTCGAGAGCCAACTCTTTGCCATCAACGACGAACTACTGAAAGACTTTCTCACGTCGCAACAGGTAGTCATCCCAGCGATGACCGAGGAATATGGTGCACAGGTAAGCCCCATGAGTGAACGGCTGGTGGCTTATTGCTGGTCATTGGCTCCTTACTTCAACGATCCCTCGCAAGTGAATCCCGGCCTGCTGCGTCTGAAGGTGATGGAACTGCTCTACAACGTGATGGACTGCTCGAAGAACATCTTACGCCAGATGCTGCAGTTGCGCCAACCCGTGAAGACCGACATCCACCGTGTGGTGGAAGAGAACTACACGTCGCCCATCTCCCTCGATGAACTGGCTTACCTCTCAGGCCGCTCGCTATCGAGTTTCAAACGCGATTTTCAGGACATCTACGGAGAGTCGCCTGCCCGCTGGATTCGCGAGAAGCGACTAGCGAAAGCCCACGAAATGCTGCGCTCGTCAAGCCTTTCCGTAGCCGATGTGGCCTACAGCCTCGGTTTCGAGAATCCCACCCATTTCAGCCGTATCTTCAAACAACAATACGGCTATGCCCCGTCGCAGTCGTAAACTGTGTAAGCAAGATCCCTCTACTTTCCTTCCCTGTACTGTAGTGGTGTCATACCAACCTGTTTCTTGAAATAGCGGTTGAAGGCCGTGGGTTCAGGGAAATTCAGACGTTCACCTATTTCATATATCATGAGGTCAGAGTGTTTCAGCAGCACTTTGGCCTCTGTTGTTGTAGTACGGTTCAACCAATCCATCACCGAGAGTCCCGACTGCTGGCGTACCACGTCGCTCAGATGGTTGGCGGTCAGCGCAAGCTCATTGGCATAGAAAGGAATGTTGCGCTGGGTAGTTCCATATTGTCGGAGCAACGTGAAGAAACGGCTCATAATCTCTTCGCTGCGTGAGAGTTTGCGATGCGAACCTTCAGCTACGAGTGTTCTCTGCAGTTTGTTGACATCGGCCACCATTGATAGAATCAGGAAACTGATGGCGCTGTCAGAATGCTCCGCTCGCCCCATTTGTCGGGCTATCAGCTCAAAATACTCACCGATACGCTGATTGTCATCCTCGTGTAGTGACAGATGCAGGACTTCTACTGGGAAAATACGTTTGGCCAACTCATGGTCGATGCCGGGAAGGTCGATGACAGCCAGGGCTTCCACGGCATAGTCATCAGAGAAGTCCAGCACTTCGACGATGGTGTCAGACGGCATTACAATGATATCTCCCTGACACAGCGAGTGGTCGAGAAGATTGAAACGATAGAGGGCCTTGCCACTGATGATGCGGAGAAAGCGTTGTTCTGCCAGTCGCATGGGTTGGCCAATCATTGCCCGTTGCATCACAACGTCCGACTGGCGTACAAGGATAAAGTGGCTGCCCATCACGTTTTGTGGGCGGGCAGCAGAGCCGATTTTTTCTTTTATCTGCTCGGCATTCAGCGTCTCAATGGTCTTCATACGGGTAATTTTCTGCAAAAATAATCATTTTCCGTGAAATTGCACACAAACGGACAGAAAAAGTTCATCAAACACTGCAAAAATCCGCGTACCTTTGCACCCAGAAACATTTAAACATTACGATTATGACAAAGTTTATCAAATTTTACGCACTGGAGATTTACACCGTATTGGCTATGCTCTTTATCGTTTACACCGCCATGTTGGGCGAACTGTCTGTGATTCAGAAGCTGGTAGTGATTGACGCTTTCCTCTTCATCCTGCACGAGTGGGAAGAAGGCCACTATCCTGGTGGATTCCTCAAACTGATTACCGGAATGGTACAGATTAATCCGAGTGACGAGATTAAGCGTGCCAGTCGCATTCCTGCAGGAATCCTGCTGCTCCTGTTGAGCATCGTGCCGTTCATCTATCATGATGTGCCGATGATAACGATGATTGTAGCCACCTTTGGCATCATCGAGGGCTTTGTCCACACGATGGGCATCCGTCTGTTCCGCACGAAGCACTTCTATACTCCTGGCGCAGCCACAGCTTGGCTGGAACTCTTGGTAAGCGGGTTGATGATTGCTCACCTTGTAACAAACAATCTCGCCCAGTGGCAGGACTATGTGTTTGGCCCCATCATTATGTTCATCTGCTTCGGCATGCTTCAGAAGACGATGACCCTGATGGTCGGCATCAATTACAGCGACATGCCGAAGATGGTCAAGAGACAGTGGAGTGGTAAATAAACAATTTGAGAGGGTATGCCACTTGTGACATGCCCTCTCAAATTGTTCTCACCTTACCTGTTGGTTGAATTAAAATAATGCATACTTAACTTGCCCTATGGGCTTATGATTAAGAAGATTGATATACTGCAACACGGTGAAGGCAGCCACCTTGGCTTCCATCCTGGCAAAGAGGCCGCTTGGCTTCTTGGCATAGTTGCGTATCATCATGAGGTGGTCATTCAGTTGAGAAAAGACTGTCTCGATTCTCTTTCTGAAGCGTTTGTATGCCCATGTCGGTGGAGTCCAGTTCTTCTGATTCAGC
>JAFPEE010000066.1 GCA_017389705.1 Prevotella sp. | reverse complement strand
TCCTCGCACAGTCCGTTGGTGCTTCGGAGCTTCGCAATGCGCAACTCTTTCCACTCTCGGCTGTTGTAGATTTCGCTCTTGTCCTTGGCTACCTTGTCGCTGACCCCTCGCCAGTTTCGCTTCTTGCTCATATCACTTCATTTATCCATAGTCTAACCAGTTCGCGCATGTCATCGTAGGTGATAGGCAGCTGGCGGTGGAATCCCTCGCTGTCGGTCGTGGTGATCAGCCACACTTTGTGCGCCTTGCGGTCTTGTTTCAGTTCTACCATTCTTCTCCGTGAGGTCTGAATCCCATTTCCTTCTCCATATCGTCGGCTTCTTCTGCCTTGGCTTGCTCTTCGAGGTGATTCATGTACTCGTCAGCCTTTTCGCCATAGGGCCTATCGTCCGGCGTGTCAGTCGTGGTTGCGTCTTCATCGGTGAACACGATTCGCTGCTGGCGCATGGCCTCGCCGTCGGGTGTGCGGTGGTGTTTGGCCTTGGTGCGCTTTCCGTATTCGATACGCTTGCCACTCTCGGAGAACTGGGCCTCGCCGTTCATCTGTATGCGGTTCTCTTCCTCCAGTTCGATGATGCTTTGCGCGTCAATCATGGTCAGCAATACGTCGCTCAGGTTGTTGCATCCAAGTTGTCCACCCATCAGTCGCAGCCGTCGGTAGATGCCGTGCATGGTCACCTCGCAGACGCGCTCCAGGATGTCGTCGGTGCATTCCGTCATGCGAGCCTCGCCCATGAACGGCTTGTCTATCATCACCGCCCCGAAGCCCCGCTTGTCCTTCTGCTGAAGGATGAGCACCACCTGTGCCACGTCGAGCTCGTTCGGGTTGGCAAGGTTGAAGGCCTTCGCCCACGAAGCGTCGGTCTCCATCATCGTCATCACCTTTCGTATTCGCGGGTCGAGTTCGTGCTGGGGTGCTGCCGCCCGTGCCATCGTATAGGCGAACATCTGGAACATCTGGTAGGAGTTCACACCGATGGTCTCGCATATCTTGTCGAGCACCGCTGCCTGGTCGGGGCTGACCTTCACCGAGTAGAGGACATACTTTTCATTCTTCTGCTTTGTGCTCATTGTCGTTTCGTTTGTTAAAGTTGTATCGTTGTCTCAGTATCTCCCGCCACATTCGCACCCGTGGGTCGCGCAGTTCTTCAGGGTCGAGGAATGGTTGCCCATCGTCAACGATGTGCGTGATGATGTCGCCTATCCTTACAGGTTCGTGGGCAGGGGTCGCGCCGTGGTCGGATACCGCCGTAGCTTTGTGGTCGGTCGCGCCATGCCCGTCGCCTGTTTGTCTTGGTTTGTCGCCTGTCCGCATCATACGGATGGCGATGTCGGCCACGTCGGCTTTGTCGCCGTCTTCCTCACACCAACATGTGTCGAAGAAGTGTGTATATACTCGGCACTTGTCGTAGCCCAGTTTGTCGGCCACCTCCTGCCATGCGTCGCGCCCATCCTTGTCGGGCCACAGCCAGATGGTGCGCCCTTGGTCGATGAGCGGCTGAAGGCTGTCGAGTTGCAAGTGCTTCAGTCCGCCACAGGCCAACCATATCTGACTGTCGAAGTCGCCGTAGTAGTTGGCCATGATGATAGCTGTCTTTTCCGACTCCACGATGTTGATGACCGCCTTCTGGTATCGGTTCAGCAGGTGGGAACCGAAGAGCGGATTGATGATCTCGTGCTCGTCGGGCATGAGCCGCTGGCGGCATCCATCCTGATTGTATATCCAACCAGGGTGCTGTGTCTTGTCGCGGTGGCCGTCGGATAGGTACTTCATCAGTTTCGCTGAGCGTGGCACACCCGTGTGGTCTATCTGCCAGAACACCACGCGCCCGTCGCGCCAACCGCCCACGCAGTACATCCAAAGCGTCTGCTGTAACCGCGCCCGCTGCTCTTCGTCCCACGGAAGCAGTTGCAACCAATATATAAATAATATCGACTGCTCTTGGGCTATCGTCATAGTCCTGGCGACGTAGGCTCTCGGTATCTCCAGCACCGGCAGCGGTGCGGGCTTCGGTCGTGGTGGCGGTGGCGTGTAGTTGAGCGGTACATTATCGACATCGATGCAATACTTCTTGCCGAGCCAACGGATAGCGTCGGGGAACGACAGCCGCTCGTGCTCCATGAGGAACGTCACGGGTCCACCCTTCGCGTCACACACGAAACAGCGGTAGGTGTTGCCGCCGCGCTTCTCGGGCACTGTCGATGGACGGACGATGAAGTTGCCGTCGTGCCGGTCGTCGTGGAAGGGGCAGAGTCCCGTGAGGTTCACGCCAGCCTTGCGGAGGGTCACGAAGTCGCCCACCACGTCCTCAATCTTGGCCGCGTCCTGTACGCGCCGTATGATGTCGTCTGGTATCTTTGGCATAAGGCTTAAAAAGTCGATTACTATAAAGGGTGCTGACCTTTTTACTATAAAGGGTGAGACCCTTTTTAGTATAAAGGGTGGTTTGGGGATTGTATTATCTGTAAAACCATTAACGCGCGCGTCGCGCGTGGGACACTTGCCCCTTGCCCCAGCCCGCCTCCCCTGCGGGCAGGGGGCATGGTGCATGTGGCACACGACGTGAGGGCACTTGTCCTTGGTTTAACCCCTCCTACACCTTTAGGTGTAGAGGGTGCGTGGTTTAACTCGTCAGAATGGCAGTTGCTCGTTTGGTGTCAGCATATAGTAGCCGCCACTCTTCAGGGTACTCTCCACAAGCAGTTTCGTGTTGATAGCCGCCATGAGGTCGGCCTGCTGTCTGCCGTCGTTCTTCACGCCGCCAATCTCACCGAATACCGTCTGCTTGACAGACTTGCGGCTCATCGGCCATTGGTAGCGGTTGGTTGCCTCGTGAATCCACCGGCGAATATCGTCAATGCTGTCGGCTTCCACCGTCGTTGTCCGCTGACTGCCGTTGCTCGTAATCTTCGGAATACCCAAACTACCGGCATCGTCTGTAATCTCAAACTTCCAGTCGTCGAGGTCTTTGCCACGGGCATCCACCTGTTTCACCGTGAACGTCACGCCGCTGGCCGTCTTCGACTTGATACTCACCAGTGTGTCGCTCACCTTATTGCCGAGCTCTGTTCCCGTCCAGCCGCGCATCTTGGCATCCTCGCCGTCGCTGTTGGCCTTCGGGTTCTGATGGAGGGCGTTCCATATACACATATGCCGTTCCTCTGCCGTGCTGCTCAGATAATCGAGGATGGTCGTTGCCGACTCCTCGTCGTTGATACTCTGCATAAGGTCGCGCAGTCCGTCGATGAATACGATGTCAGGCTCCAGCACCTCAATGCCTATCTTGATCAACTCGAAGCGTTTCTTGTAGGCTGGCAGTTTCTCATCCTTCGGCATCGTCTTCAGCCATAGCACGTTGAAGCGGTCGTTGGGTATCTTCATATCCCAGCCGCACAACCAATGCACTCGCCTGAGCACCTTTGCCGAGTTCAGTTTCTCCATCTCCGTGTCGATGTAGAGTACCTTCGGTTGGTGTCCCAGATACTCAATCGTGCGCTCCGGCACCCGCAGCCCTGGCAGGTATAGGTCGTTACCACCGAGGCACGCTGCCATCAGTTGCGTCAGCACGAACGACTTGCCGTTCTTCTTCTGTCCGCTGATAGCCTGAATGCCTCCGAGTGTAGAGAATGGCACTCCGTTGTACTCCAGCATGTAGTACGGCTCCGGGTAGTCCTCTCGCGGGTCGAGCAGGTATGGTCTAATCGCCGCCAACCGCTGTTCCTGTGCGTCCGGCTCTCCCGGCAGTGGTATTTTGTTATCTTGTTCGCTCATAGTTGCTTGTTCAGTATGTCGCGATGTCATCGCGGCTTGTTTATTACTGCTGATGGTACAACACCCTCAGCCTCTCCACCGTCCTCTCGCTGCTTCGCTGTCGCCTTCTGGCATTGATCTCGTCACGGTGAGCATCGCGGTATTCCTTCTGCTTGGCTAATATCTTCTCGCGCTGTTCCATATATCGTTCATGGTCGCGCTGCTTGCGCCCATGAGCAGGCGGTTTCGGCTTACGCAAGCCCTTCTTGATATAGTCCCTGTAATACTCGCGTCGTTGTGCCAGGATGCGCTCACGGTTACGCTGATAATAGTCAGCATTTCGCTCCTGCGTAGTCATCGTGATAATTTGATATTGCTGATAAAATCACTGATGACCCACTTGCTATAGCAGTCGCTCTTATCCACGATCTTACCTTTGGGTTTGCACTTCCGTCTCGGACCATCATAGTCATACATGTCGTGAAGCGCACAACTGGCGCAGCACTTCTTGATGTTCACACCATTTTGGTTCTTCGTGAACTCAGGAATCACGTCAAAATTCTCTTTTGTCATAGTCTCTATGTTTTACTTTGTCCGTTGTTCAGGCAATTCAATCGCCGTCCGTCATCACCATGCCTTGCGTTTCTTCCGCAAGCCTTCCCATGCCCTGTTAGGCATCACATCACGTGAAAGCGAAGGCCAGCCCGTAGGCTGGTCTTCCTTGTAAAAGTCAGAACGGCAGGTCATCGGCTTCTCCTCCTGCTGTAGATTGTGGTGTGTTCGGCAGGCCCAGCGCACCGCCACCAGGCACGCCAGCCGTCTGTTGTGTCTGCTGCTGTTGTCCCGCTGCCTGAGTGTTCGCCTGCTGTGCCGGCTGATTTGCGGGCTGTGGATTCTTCGATGCACTGGCTCCTATGAATGTCACAGCGTCGAGTCGCGTCTCATTGAACCAACGGCCATTGTACTCATGCGCTTCAATGTGGAAGCGCACGCGCACCTCGTCGTTGGGCTGCAGATTGAACTGCTTGATCCTGTCTTCACCGAACGCCCTCATCACGATCTTCGATGGGTTTGTCTGATTCGGAAACCAAAAATATTCCATCACATATTCCTGCGACATCCACGGATTCCCTGTTGATTGGCTGACACCGCTTGCCGCCGGCATCACGACCGAGATTTTTCCTTCTAATTCCATATCTTATTATGATTATATTGTCCGTTTTTGTTGGCAACCATCTCACGCCAGGCTACTAACGAGCCCACACAACAGCACCAGCACCAGCGGTGCCACGATGCCATAAATCACATACTCCTTCTTGGTGAAGTTCTCACTCATGATGTCCTTCCCCATGATTTCCAAAAACTCTTTCATAGCTGCTTTTTGTTTTAGTTATTACTGTATCGACACCCCTCTGCGTTAGTGGCTTGGGAACACGCATTGCCAATCGACAATGGCCGCATTAGTGTCTTTTTGACCGGCCCGCACTCTCCGCCTCGGCTTCCGCCTCCCGTATGCTTTCGACCTACCCATCCAGCTTTATTGCAGGCTCTCGCGTCTTCCTGCGTTGCTGCCACTTCCCGGCTTCCTGTGACCTGTGAGCGAAATCGTTGCCTCCATCTCGTGAAGGTCGTTCATTACACTTCCTGTTAGCCACCCTATCGCTTGCGCTCTTCCGGTACCTATTCATTGTTCCCCATCGGTTTTTAGGGAAGGCCGAACACGTCAGCCCAGCTCTCTATTGTTACACCCTTATGCCGTTGGTGGTTCCGAGGTACGCACCCCTCGTGGTGTTTGTGGAAGGTGGCGGAGTCGAACCGCCTGCTCACCTAAGCTTTTTCGGGGAATCACCGCCGCTTTGGTCGGATGCCGTAGCACTTCTTCGGTCGGTGGGCCAAGCTTATATTCCCCTTATTCCATCTTTGCCGGCTTGCCCCATTGTTTCCGGCTTTTTCCTTCCTTTATCTCAGCAGCTTCATGTCGTCATACACACCATTGCGGATGTTCATCGCAATCTCGTGTTGTGGGTACGCCCATCGCGTCCCTCTCGTCTCGCCATTCAGGTGTGTCACCTTTACCCGCTTACGTGGCAGTATGTCCCCATACTTCTCCACCCAGTCCTTGCTGAACATCTGGAACTGCTTGCACAGCTCATCAGCCGTGATCCATCTTTCTCCGACAGCCATCATTGCCGCCGTCACCGCCTTCTGTACCTCGGCTGCTATCTCCTCTCTCAGCTTCCTGTCCATAGTTCAGTCCCTTTCCAACATTGGAATGATACCGCGCTTCTTCAGTTCTTCATACAGGAACTTACGGCCTGCCTGTGTCCATTCGGTGTGAAGCACCACGTCTGGGCGACCATCAGCGCGTGTGATGTCGATTGAACGACTCGACACGTAGCCGCAATCCTTATATTTTGCATAGAGAATCCACTGGCCGTTGATGCTGTACTGGATACCCATGTCGGCCAGCGTCTTGTTCAGAGCCTTTCCGCTCATGCCGTAGTCCTGTGCAATCTGACTGATAGTAAGCAGAGCCTTCGAGCGCATAATCAGGTCGAGGTAGTTCTTGTCGTGCTTCAGTTCCTGGTTCTCGGCAGCGAGTTGGATATTCTCTTCTTCCAGCTTCTTGTTCTCGATAGCCAGCACCTTCTTCTCCTTGTATTCCTTCGCCCATGCCATTGCAGCCTCGGCAGGATCGGTGAAGTCGGGTAACTGGAGCATCTGGGCACGTTGCTTCTGCTCTAACTCTTCCCAACGGAGCACCAACTTGGCACGCGCTTCGTCGTTGAACTTGGTGGCAACGTACAGACACTCGGTCTTGGTGAGTTCATAGTATGGCTGTTGCTTGTGTCCGCCGTTTGGTAAATCGTAGGTTTTTGACGAGAGGGAAAAATTTCCCCCTTGCACTTTTTCCCATGCTGGCTCCATTGCACGGATGGCTTTCATTACGTCATTGTGTGGCTTACCTGTCAGCTTGGCAATCTCCAAACTGCTCATCGTCTGCTTACTCTCTTCGAATCGAGTTAAATCGTTGGCCATAGTTACTTTTATTAGATGTTACTTAATTCTCGTTACACTCACAGCGCATGCGTCGTAGTCAGGCTTTACCAGCCACTCGCCCTCTTTCTCATCCTTCAACTGCTTGGCCGTAACCTTGGCAGAAGTCACCTTTTTAGGCTCAGTCAGCGTGAAAATGCGCGTCTGTCCGATGTGCATATCCCGCAACTCTTGTCTTGTTACTTTTTCTTGTGCCATTGCTTAAACTTTCTTAATTATATTACACTTTTGTACTAAAATCGGGAAGAAAGCCGTATATTTGCAACCTATCACCTTTGCAAAGACGTGTGAAACGTCTGACGGCTATTCTTGTGCCCGATTGTTAATCTTTCTTTCTTTCGGGTGCAAATATACAAACTAAAAATGAAACGTGGAGCATTTTGGTGCAAAACGGGTCGATTTTTAATATTTTTTAATTAAAATATAGGTCAAAATGGGTCAAATAGACAAGAAACTGAAGAATCAGCTCTTTAAAGTCGCCGTTGACTATATCTATCAAGAGCACCTCGCCGATAGCCAGGGAGAACTGGCAAAGAAAATCGGCATCAGCGATAGTGCCCTCTCCCGCATTATGAACGATAAAAAGTTTGTTGGGGATGATACGCTTCGCAAAATGAATGAAGCCTTTGGCGGTATCTTCAATATGGCCTACTTCCGTGGTGAAGACCCGCAGTGTATGCTGATGGAAGATTTGCTGTACTACAAACAGCACCCTGAAGAGCGTCTTGTCTTTGAGCAAAAGCCGCAAGAGCCCACTCAGCCGTTACCAAATGACAATACCTTTATGATGTCAAAAGTGTTTGAATCATTTGTGAAACCCATCGAAGCTGCTCATGCTCAGACTGTTGCCGCATTGAATCAGCAAATCGCAGAGAAACAGTCCCGCATCGACGACCTTGAACGCGCCATTGCCGACAAGGATACAATCATCCGTGCCCGCGAATCCCGCATCCTCGAACTGGAACGCCGCATTGCCCAGCTCAATTCCGACGACCTCTCCAAGTACCCATACGCCATTGGCGTAGCTGAAGAACGAACCAATCCACAAAATCAAAATATACTAAAATGAGCACAAATGTTTTACACCACATTCTCGTAAAACGCGAAAAACCTCCTTAAACAAAGGATAATTCCGACCTCTTGCACAATCCCGCCGGAATCACTTAAAATGCAAGAGGATGACGCAAGAAAGGGCGGCATCCTCTTTGTTTATTGGGGTTTTAGGCTGCTGGAGGGCGGTTTTGGGATTTCGGGATATTTTCTGATATTTTCGGATTTTCCACCCAAATGTTTTACACATGTTTTACAGTTTTACCGATGTTTTACACTTTAACGATTTAAGGATATGTTTTCGACAAGAATAGTGTTTGACCGAAGGGGTCAGGCTGAAAAAGATAAAAATAATGAAGGAACGCTCGAAGTAAGAGTGACCATTGACAGGAAGTCCTATTATATAAATACTGGTATGCGCGTGCGGGCGAAGCACTGGGCTGGGGCTATCGTTGCACGGCCTGACGCTGACGCGCTTAACAATCGGTTGGGTATTATCGTGCGTCGCGTGAATGAGGAGATAAACAAATTCATTGAGGAGCGTAGGCCGATAGACGTAGCGATTGTCAGGGAACGGTGCTTCGATGGTACGAAAGAGCCTGTGCGCACTGAAACGATGCTGGAGTGGATGAAGCGCGAGATTCCTCTGCTGAATATGACTGAAGGAACACGCAGACACTATCAGCTGCTGTATGACAGGCTGGTAGGGTTTGGAAAGATGACGCGGTGGGGTGACCTGACTGTTGAGCGGATATATGAGTGGGACACTTGGCTTCATGCGCTGCCGGTCAGACAGCGGACGGCTGACAAGCAGGCTGGCAAGGTGGCAGAACGGTTGAGCGACGCGGCGGTGTATAATTACCATAAATACATGAAGTATATGATTGGCCGTGCTATGCGGGTGGGCAGGATTGACCGCAATCCTTACGACAAGATTGGCACGGGCGAGTTTAAAACTGGCAAGCGCGAGAACCTGGAGTATCTGACGGACGAGGAGATGCAGGCGATAGTGAGCCTGCGGCCTATGGCTGGTAGTCCGATGTGCGTGGCGAGGGACTTGTTCGTGTTCCAGCTTTACACGGGAATGAGTTATAGCGACACACAGCGGTTTGACATCCGGCAGTATAAGAAGGTGGACGGTGTGTGGACGTCTAACCAGGAGCGCGTGAAGACGGGCGTGGCTTACGTTTCGGTGCTGCTGCCTCCGGTAGTGGAGGTGCTGGAGCGGTACGGGATGCAGGCACCGAAGATTGGCAATGCTGATTATAATCATGCGCTGAAAGCTATCCAGATGGCGACGGGTATCACGACGCGGTTGCACTCACATTTGGCACGGCATTCTTTTGCGACTTGGATGCTGCGTAATGGAGTGGCGATGGAGTCGTTGGCGAAGATGATGGGGCATACTACGACACGAGAAACTCAAAAGTATGCGAAGGTGACGGCACAGATGGTGCATGAGGACTTCGGGCGGGTGGCTCGGCTGTTTGAGAAAAGATAATGAACCGCAATGATATTGCGGTGTACGGAACATAAAAAAATGAAACAGAAAATGAATGAACGAAAAACATTAGCGATTGTTAACGGGGGAGTTAATTCCATTAAAGCCCTCTTGTTGGTGGTTATTGCTGCCATGACTGCTTGCACGAATGACGGTGCAGGCGAAGTGTTGAACAATGAGACTGCCGAGGTGCGGATGACTTTTTGGCCGTATGAGGTGGAGCCGATGACACGGGCTGATGATGCCGATGGCTTTACGCGGGCTGCTGTGGCTGACTATGCGACGCGGCTGGACGTGTGGATATACGACGGCGATACGGAGGTGCATGCGGTACACCAGCAGAGCACGGACGAGGGGTTTGCCTCGCTGTCGGTGCGGCTGGAGAAGAGTAAGACTTACACGGTGTATGCCTGTGCGCACAAGGCTGGCGGTGCGGCTACGCTGAGCAATGGCGTGGTGTCTTGGCCCGATGACAAGGTGACACACTCGTTCTTCTATTCGCAGACATTCAGCCCGGCAACTACTACGACGCTGAGTTGTCTGATGGAGCGTATCGTGGGCAACTTTCGGCTGGAGATTACTGATAAGGTGCCGGAAGGTGTGGCACGGATGACGGTTGACTTGGGAGATTCGCCTACGAGGTGGGATGTCGGCTGGTTCGGTGTGAATGCCGTGAGTCGCGTGTCGTCGTTTACTCCTACTGTCGGTTCATCGCCTACGTTGTCGGTGTTCCTGTTGGCTGGCAGTGAGGAAGAGAAGCGGGATGTGACGGTGACGGCTTATGATGCGGATGATGCGGTGGTGCAACAGCGGGTGTTTGAGGATGTGCCGATTAGGGCTGGGTATCGGTCAACGTATCGAGGGGCTTTCTTTACGGATGCTGATGAGGTGATGACATTTACGGTTAGCGATTGGATGGACTATGAGACGGTTGATTTTTAGCGGTTTTTGCGGCATAAAATGCCGCGTAATGAACGAAGTGGCTTTGGCGGTGATGATTGCGGCTGTGGTACTGGCTGGGTGTGAGAAGGCTATACTGCCCGACGCTGACGCGACGGACACGGTGGCTGACGGAAAGGTGGTGTTTGTGTTCCAGACGGAGAGCATAGACTATACGACACGGGCGGCTTCGGATATTGCCGGGCATGCCTCGAAGTTGAATGTGCAGTTGTTCGATGAAGACGGGCAGAAGGTATTTTCGACTGTAAGGACGCAGACGAAGGATGATGATGATTTTGGGCGGCTGTCGGTTGAGTTGGCTGATGGTGTCTATACCGTTGTGGCTGTGGCTCACTCGTCGGCGCGGTCGGCCACCATTAAGTCGCCGGAGGTGGTGCAGTTTACGGCTCAGGACGGAGAGAAACTGACGGACACGTTCTGCCATGTGTCGGTGGTGGAGGTGTCGGGCGATAGCCATTCGTTCACGTTGCCTATGTATCGGGCTGTGGCAATGGTGCAACTGCATCTGACGGATGAGACGCTGCCGGGGGATGTGTGGTATATTAAGGCAGACTATTCGGGTGGTTCTGCCAATGTAAACCCTACCACGCTGGAGGGTATCACGAAGTCAAACCAGTCGGAACGGAGAATTAAGAATGACTTGCGCCTGCATCAGTTCTTTACTTTTCCGTATATGAGCGAGACGGGGACGCTGAAGATGACTATATCGGCTACTACTTCGGACGGGACGGTGCTCAGGCAACGGACGTTTGACGCTGTGCCTGTGAAGCGGAACCGCATCACGACGTATGATGGGAAGCTGTTCGGGGATGGCGACTGGACGGCCACGATGACGGACTTCTCGTTCGTGGTCAACGCGGACTGGGATGGCGAAGACATGTATGAGTTCTAAACACAAAGAACGGCGGGTTTTCTGCTCGTCGCTCTTTTGTGTGAAGTGTCAGATGCAGGCGTTATTCCTCTGCCTTGACAAGCAGTTCGGAAAGCTCCTCAATCTGCGCGAAGTTCCAGTCGTTGGATAGCGTGAGGCGGTCGAATGCCACGGTGGTCATGACGGCGGTGTCGATGGTGGTGTCCTCGGTAGCAAGGTCCTCGACGGCCTTGTTCACGAATGTCAGCGTCTGCTGCTGGTCCATGCCGTCCTCGCGTGCCTTTGCCACTGCGTCGTCCACTGCGTCCTGCATTTCCCTTGCGATGGGCTTCATCGAGCGCAAAAGACGTATGAGCGCGATTTTCTCGTCATCGGCCATGCGCTTCATCGAAGCCATAGCCAGGAAGCTGTACACTTCCGCTACTCTTTTCTTGGTCATAATTTCTGTTTATTAGTTGGTGAATGCTATTTGTTTGGTTGTTGAACCGTTGTAGTAGTATAGAGTGCCGCCGCTGACGTAGAGATAGCGCGTGCTGTCCAGGTATATACGTCCTCCGCCCATATACAGATGGTTACCGTTGGTGTGTATATGTCCTTCCGAGTCTAAGCCGCCAGAGGCGTATATCTGATTCCTGACGTACAGGCTTTCGCCTCTGCCTGCTTGCACATTGATTCCGTCGCTGTCATGAAAGATATAGTTGCTTGTGTTGCCGAAATATATACGGTTATTAACTGTCAGATAGTTGAACACCATCGTGTCTACGGATGACGTTCCTTGGCTCATTCCGAGGGCCGAGACGGCTCCAGTAGCGTAGAAGTTGGCCGCTGTGCCGTCCGGCTTTATCACTTTCAGGGCATTGTTTGTCGCGTCCCATACTATCATTCCGTCACCGACGCGTATGCCGCCAAAGGCGTGTGCGATGTAGCCGTATGATCTCCCGTTGTAGACACGAAATGCCAGTTTGTTGTTGCTCTCGGTAACGGCAAAGCCGTCGCTGCTGTCGTCAGCACTGCGCAAGTTGCCTATCTGCCACTCTGAGCTGTACCACTTGAACGACAGCGCATGGCGAATGGCCGAAAGTCCGTACAACGCGTTTGTGGTGATGGCACCGTCGCTGTTCCTGACTACCGTGATGTCGTTGCTCTCGACGCCGATAATACGCATGGTGCCATTTACGTCAAGTTTATACGAGGGTGCGGTGGTGCCGATGCCGACGTTGCCCGTAGCCGTCATGCTAATGTTGCCAGAACTGGTCTTGAGTGTCAGGCCGAAATAGTCTGAGATGGTGGTACTGAAGACGCCTGTGTTCGGTTTCCGGTGGTCGTAGCCATGCCAAGGATGCGTGTTGGTGCCGTCGCTCCATGTGTCGGTATAACTGATGGCCATCGCGAGCGTCGAGAACGTCATGATGCCGTTCACTACACCGTTGCTCGGGGTCTGCCCCCAGAAGGTGGTGGCGTTGCTGAGTGGTGTGTAGCCCAGTGCGCTTGTCACCATCGACTTTGTGATGCCTGTCAGGTAGCCTTGACTGTTGACCCATGATTGTGTGGCATAGCCGCTGAGTGCGCTGCTGGTCAGATAGCCTTGGTTGGCGTGGTTGCCCCAGCCGTATGCGGTCTCGCCGTGGCTGATGTACGTCTGATAGGTGCTACTGATGGCAATGGTGCCTGTCGATGTGATAGGTCCTCCTGTGAGTCCTGTACCCGTGTTTACGCTGGTCACCCCCGAGCTTGTCACATAACCTTGGCTTGTCACCCATTGCTGTGTGGCGTAGCCGCTGAGGGCTGAGGATGTCAGCGGGGTGACGTGATTGGTGCCCAGATATATGGTACCGTTCTGTATGTAGGCGTCGGTGATGCCGTAGCCTGCTATGGTGTTTGGCTTGCCGGTGATGTCGGCCCATGCCGACGAGCCTGTCTGTATGGTGCTGTTCACCCATTTGCCCGTGGTACTGTTGTATACCAGGACCTGCCCGTTGACCGGGCTGCTGATAGCGACGTCCACGAGGTCGATGAGTGCTGTTGCGCCTCCGCCTCCCCCGCCGCCGGAGCTTTTGCCGAGGGCCGAGACGAAGCTGCTGGACCAGAAGCCAAAGAGTGCCTGAATGTCGGTGACGGTGGTCTCGGTGTCGTTAGGCAGGATGGTTGTCTCGACGGTGGTCTCTTCCTCGGTCTCAGGGTCGACTTCGGTGGTGGTGCCGTGTATGGTGAACAGGCGGTTGAAGAATGCCTTGGATATGTAGTTCTGCTCAATCCATGCCGCACTTACGCCGTCGCTGCCGCCACCGCCGCCGCTGCCCGTCGATGCAGGCAGCTGGCCTATCATACGTTGTATCTTGTCGCGTGAAAGAGTCTTCATATCTGAATCATGTTTAGTTCTACGATGTCGTCGCGCCAGTTGCGCGAGATGCCGATGGGGTGGAACACGGTGTTGTCGAAGGTCACCTTGTGGCGTGGTGTGATGTCGCCTGCATTGGATGCCGTCAGTTCGAGGTACACCTTCCTGCGTGCGCTCTGCCAGAAGGTGGTTACGCGGTTGGCCAGGTGCTGCTCGGCATACTGCTCGGTTGAGCTGCCGTTATATGTAAGTTTGCCCATGAAGGTGCCGTCGGCGTTCATCAGCAGTCCGTAGCCGTACTCCATGTTGTTGTCCGACGCAAAGATGCAGTCGGCGTTCCACTCGCCGTCGGTCTTGCTGAAGCTGGAGCTGGTGTACTCTGCCGAGCTTTGTCGCTTGTCGTTCATGGTGCGCGGACGCTTGATGTCTATGCTTGTGGGGATGAAGGTCTCCTCGCGGGTGAAGTCTATGCTGAGGTCGCCAACCTGGAACGCACTGTCGACGTAGTTGACGCTGTTGCCGCGTACGTCCTCCATGCCCACGACGTCGATGAATATCTTGCCGTTCAGTCCGTCAGGCACGGGAATGGTCTCGGTAATAAAACTGAATGTCAGCAGCAGTGTGTCCGGCGGGTAGCAGGCGAAGCCCTTTAGCTGTCCTGACTTGACCTGCACGCGCACAACAGGAGGGGTCGCGGCGGCGGTGGCCCAGCCCTGTGTGATGACGCCTGCCCCGTTTATGCTCATGCTAAACCATTGCGCCGTGGCGTGGGTGGTCCCTATGCCGACGCGCAACAGCAGGTAGCGGTAGTCGCTCGTTCCGTCGTCCCACTGCTGGGAGCCGTCCCACACGGTGCCGCTTATGTCCAGCGAGCCGCCGCCGTAGCTGCGTGCACGCTCGCTGTTGATGCTGACGCGTGCCGTCAGGTTCTGTGCGTCGGTGGTGTCCACGGAGATGATGTCGACCTTGGTGGCCTTGTCGCTGTCGGTAGACGAGAATATCTGGCGCCTGCAGAATCCGCGCACCGATGTTGCAGACGGATTGAGTGATGTTCCACTCATGACCTGCGACGCGAACGACTTGACAATGGCTGTGGTGAAGAATCCAACCTGACTGTCGTCGCCGTCCGCCACCCATGTGTATTCGTTGTCCTCCTCCAGTATGTCGCGCACCACCTTCGGTGCAAACTGCATTACGGTGTTCTGTTTGTTGCAGTCGCCCTTGACGGTGGCTTTGTTCGGTCCGCGCATCTGGTGGTCCTCGCTGTCGGTGCTGGTAAAGTCCGGTGTCAGCGTCTTTGTCGTGAAACCGCCTCCCGTGCTGCCTGCCTTGCTTCCGCCTGCCAGCGTGTTGAGCTGTGTGCTGTTCAGCGTCAGGAACCGCTGCTCCGAGCTGTCGTCGGCGCACATCAGGTAGAGCACGGTGCCCTGGGTGCGGGCGGTCCACCCCCAGAAGCGGCACATATCCTCCAGCACGCTGAGGTCGCTGTAGCGCGGCTCGTCGGTCGCTTCGTCGTTGCTATTTAGAAAATTCTGCCAGTCGAACTTCTTCAGTAGCCATGCCTGTGCGTCGGTGTTGCCCTGTACCACGATCTGCGTGAACGAGGCGAACGGCATCTCCGACAGCATGTATTGCAGCAGGAAGGCAAAGTTGTGTAGCTGCCCGGTGATGGTGCTGTCGTTGCTTATCTGCCTGGCCTCCAGCACCGACAGGCAGCACTGCACGGGGAACTCCATCTCCTGCGGGTTGCCGTATAGCGTGTTGCCGTAGGTCTGCGACTGCATGAAGCCCTGCCACACGATTGTGCTTCCGGCCATCAGCCTGACTGGGGTGTCTATGTCGTTGGCTGCGGCCATGTCGCGCCAGCTGAAGGCCACCGTCCGGTTCTCCGTGTCGGTGGCATATCCGTCGTCCACGATGCGCAGCGAGCCGCTCTGTGTGCGAATGGGCAAAAACACGTCATCGTCGGCATCCTCGTCGGTCACGAAAGGCTCCTCCGCACCCTTCAGCGTCAGCGGGTAGCCCGACGGGGGTGTGCCATTCTTGTAGACGTTGACGACGTATGACGTACCATTGCGGAACGATACGAACGGGATGCGGAAGAAAATGTTGAATGCCATAGTTCTTTGTTGTTTATATATTGGCGAAAGGCTTGCAGGGGTTTACGATAATGCGCCCGTTCCCTTGAACTGAAAGCTGCCTGCGATGAGGTTGCCTACGGTGTAGTTCTGCTCGACCTGCTGAAGGAATGCGGAGCCTGATAGGGAGTAGGTGTTCGCCTGGTCGCGGATGGTGACACCGAACTTTGTGCCTATCTTCAGCAGGTCGGCCAGTGTGCCGCCTATCTGGTTGGTGACGGCTGGTGCGGCCCGCATGACGATATATGATGCGGTGAAACCCCACTCGTTGCGCCCTGGGGTGTACTCACGCCACTTCTGCTGTGTGCTGCTGGCCTTCTCGATAAGTTCTGTCAGTCCGGTAATCTTAGACGATTTGCATGCCGTGATGCCTACCGTCGTATTATTATAGGTGAGGAAGATGAGGATGTCTTTGCCTGTCATATTGCTGTCGTTTTGATGTTATTTCCAAGTGGCGAGCTGCCCTTTGCCTGTGGCAGACAGTTCACGGTCTATTGATAGAAGGATGTCGCGGCCTTTCAATCGTCCGACGAGACGGGCGTTGCCGAATCCACTGCCTTGGAGTTGTGAAGCAAGGTTTCCCTGCTGGGAACGGTTGAGCACGATTTCGCCTGCATTTAAACCGACAAAACCGCCAGCACCACCATCCACCATGCCCATAATGTTGTCTCCGCTGTAAGAGTTGCCCTTGATGACACCACCAGAGGCGTAGCCGGTTGCGGAATGGATGGCAGATATAGTGCTTATCATGGTGGCCGTACCTGCTGCCGCTGCTGCTATCCAGTCCCAAGGTGTGACTGTACCCTTCAGTGACGATGCAAAGGTCAGTGCAACGGTAGCAACGGCTTGTGCGATGGTTCCAATCACCTTTGCTGCCGGGTCTTCTATCTGACTCATGGCAGAGCCGACTGCAAGGATGGCACTACCAGCATCTTTCCAGTTTTTACCAAGTTCTTTGGAGTCTTTCTTTGTGTCCTTGACCGTAACACCCTCAGCTTCATTCAGTGCCTCTAAAGCGGCAGTCAGTTCTTCAACGGAGTTCTTAGATTCTTTTGCCCCTTCGGTGATGGCCTTCCAAATCTCCGATGGCTCCTCGTCCGACATGGCTGCTGCAAGTCCTGCCTTGTTAGCATCGAAAGCGATGGATGATATGTCGAAGCCTTTAGAAGAGCCGCCCTTTCCACTCCTACCGCCACCACCAGTGCCGCCGCCCATAATCTGGAGGAGAGTTACGCCCTCTGCACGATTCATCGTGCGATAGGCTTGCGACTGCATACTGTAAGCCTGGGCTGCCTGCTGGTCGCGTTGCTGTATGAGTTTCACAAGGTCATTATATCGCTGACCGTCCACGCGGAATGTTCCCCATTTTGCAAATTGCTCAAACGGATTGCCACGGGCTACGGTTTCACGTCCGCTCTGCAAGTCAATGGTGGTATGCTGTTCGCGCCACTTCTGATATTGGTCGTAGCCAGCCATCCGCTTGTCGAACTCAGCCATCGATGATGTGCCCTTGCGGAACTCTTTCAGACTCATGCCAAGCTCTTGCGCCTGACGATTATAGACGGCATCTATGGCTCTGCCTGTCTGAGCGACCTCGTTGCCTACGAGCGTCACCACCTTCTGCATACCGCCTTGGAGCTGTTGCTCAATGCGCTTGATCTGGTCGGGTGTCAGCAACTGGCCGTTCTGCATGGATGCTTTGCGACCGTCAACGGGTGCGATGTAGCGTCCCGTCTGGATCATCATGCGCATACGTTCATTCTCTGTCTGTTGGGCAGACATCTTCGGAGCCTGTATGGTCTTCATCGTCCCCAGCCGGTCGAGTTCGTTGTATGCCGTGCGGGCAGCTTGCACTATCTCGTCAATACGTCCCAGATAACCGCTGATGTCGCCAGTGTTCAGAGCTATCAAGAATCCCTCGTATAGACTTTTGCTCGAATCTATTACACGTCCCCATTCGTCAACGTTGGCCTCTGATGACATGAACGCATCCTTTGCCACGTCGAGAGCCATATTGACGGCAGACAGTCCCATGTCGAAGAGTTTCAGCGCGTCGATGTTTAGCGTGAATTTTGACGCCAACGCATCCAACAAACCGCTTGACTGCTGGGCTTGCTGTCCATTGTCGCTGAGCGACTGCGATGCCGACTCAAGCTGTGCCTTTGCCTCTTGTGCCCGCTGCTTGATCTGCTCGAGTGACGCAGCAAGAGCCTTGCCGCCCTCGTCAGCCTTTTCGACCTCGTTCAGCTGGTCGTAGATGACCTTCAGTTCCTTGTAGGTGCTTTCCAGTTCGCGGACACTTCCTGCCGCTGTGCGCGACTTGGTATCCATCTCGCCCAGAGCCTTGATGTAGTCCAATGTGGACTTCTCTAAGCCTGTGAGGTCTCCGTCACCCTTATGCGCAACGTCGGCCAGGTGGCGGATGCCCTTCGCGGCGTTCGCCAGTTTCTGATCGTACTCGGAAGTCTCGACTTTCAGTTTAAATATGCTGTTTGCTGCTGCCATATATCTTTGTTTTCTTATGTTTCACCTCTTGCGATGGCTGCTGCCTCGATGGCTATCATCTCCGCGATGTTGGCGGCTGCATTAGCCATTGCCGACTCTGCCGACGACATGAACCAGTTGCGGGCTGCTATCGAACCACGGTTGCCTGTGCGCGACTTGTCGCCACGATTTATGCGATAGACTCGGTCCTCGTAACGGGTACGGTTGGCCTTGACGGTGTTGCGGAAGCCGATGACGCGGGTCTTCGTGCCGCTGTTGACGAAGCGCAGGATGAAGCCTCGGTCGAGCGGTGCATAGCCCATGACTTCTTGTGTACGCTGTGAGCGTGGACGGCGGTTGCCGCCACGTTGTCCTGGTGTAAGTTTACGCGGTGGCTCGTAACTGTTGGAGCCATGCGCCTTCGAGCCGTTCAGGATGTTAATCTGGCCACCCAGCACCTTCTCATATACCGATGTACGGATGGCACGACTGGCTCCGCGTGGGTCGCCGTTGTCGAACTCCATGCTGTTCATCACGTCGCGGCGAGCCTCGAACAGAGCCTCACGGATATGCTGCTGTATCACCTTCCGCATCTTCGGGTCGGTGCTCATAGCAGCCCGTAGGTTCTGCTCCTGATTGCTGATGAGGGTGTCGTCGATTACTAATGCCATATATAAAAATCCCGCTTAGTGGGCGTTCACTAAGCGGGATTAAAGCGGTGCGGGGTTTACTTGTTCGGCGTTTCTGCGTTGAATGCTTCCATATCGGCCAGCAGGTCGGCCACTTCCTCTTCGCTGATGGGCGGCTCGTCGTAGTCATCGTCGTCATCCTCGAAGAACATGGGGAACATGTCGGACACGGTCTTGCCCTTCGGGTCGCGCATGGCGTAGGTGGCGGCATAGACGCACTCGGCTATGAGCTGGTGCTTCAGGCGGTCGCGCTGGCGGTAGCCTCGGACGATGCGGCGAACCTCCCAGAAGCGGATGTCGTAGAGAAATTCACGACGGGGGATGCCAATCTCGCCCACGAGCAGTTGGTAGATGTCGTGGGCGTTTGTTAGTTTTTTGCCTTGCCCCTTCCTTTCGCTGGATTCTCGGCTGGCTCACCTGTGGGGATGTGGTAGAACTCGCCACGGAGTTTGAGGACAGTGCCGAACGCCGTACCGATTTCGAGAGGAGTGGCCTCGTTCATCAGGTCGGTGTCTTTTACGGGTGGCTCTTCGCCAATGCTCTGATAGTAGGCAATCAGGCACGACAGGATGGTGTAGATGGTCTTCTTGATGTCGGGCATCTTGTTTTCCTGTATGAGCGGAAGGGCTTCCGTCATGAAGTCGGCGATGTCCTGACCTGCAAGGTCCTTGAATGCAATCTCCGTGGCATAGCAGTAGCCCATAGTAGCGGTGCGCTGCTCAGTCTTGTCGGTGTCGTCAATGCGGCAGGTGAATGTTACATTTTCCTTGATCATAGTTTCTTGATGTTTAATGAATAAAGAAAGACGCCGCGCTGCCGGTCTCTGATGGCTTGAAAAGAAACGCGGGGCGCGACGCTAAAAGTTAGTCACCATCGTTGTCGGTGCCGGGCACGATGGGGCCGTAGCCGTTGATGGTGTAGTTGTAGGTGGCGTTCTGCTTGTTCTGGGCCTGAATCTGGAGGTTGGTGAGCTTTCCTTGACCGCTGGCGATAGTCTCGACGACGGTTCGGTTGTTCGTGCCTTCCATGACGCAAATCTTCCAGTTCAGCAGCTGGTCTTTAATCCAGTTCTCAAAGTCGTTCAGGCCGACGGCACCCGTCAGCAGCGTGTCGTTCGGTGTAAGTACCAGTCCGCTGCCGGTGATGTCATACGACTGCCCTGTTACCTCGTACTCGAGGTCGGTGCCCGTTGTGTCCTTGGTCGTACTGTCCTCAGTCTGCGCTGATCCGTGCAGGGCCATCTGCTTGGCTGCTGCCACCACCGTCGAAGGATTGGCGGCTACGGATACCAATAGTCTGATGTATTGTCCTTTCTTCATAGCGGTCAACTAAGGGCTCCTGAACCCTGGAATTGGAGTGAGACGGCGACCGTCTCACGGTCGTTGAAGTTCATCGTAAAATCGTTGAGAATGGCATTGCCGCTGCGCTTGAAGTTGGCATTCTGTGCCACACGGTTCTGCGCTCCGGCTGTCTGGTCCCAGCCCACGGGTACGGCCTGGGCTGCAATGAAGGTGGCGATGATGGCTCTCAGTGCGGCGGTGTCGCTTTGGTAGGTGTCCACCTGTGCCGACCATTGGTTTGAGACAATGGTCTCCTGGGTGAACATGCCCTCGGTGTCCTTCGTGCTCGTGTCCTCCGCGTTGCCTTGGAGGGTGATGGAGCAGTTTGTTGCCTCGGGTATGGCTGCCGCGTTCTTGAGGAACCTGAAGTTCTGGCCTTTAATCTTGCTCATTGTCGTCAAAAATTTCGTTAGGGGTCGAGCACTGGTAATAGAGCATAATCGTGTGGCTGGGCTTCTGCGGCTCGTAGGCTACGTCGCTGAACGAGAAGTCGTAGTCGTATGGGCGTAGGTCGTCGTTCTCGACTGGTGTGCCGGCATCTATGCGCTCGGCTGATGCCTGCATGTAGTCGTGGACGGTGCGCCGCACGGTGACGGCCATCTGGCGCAACGAGTCGTTGGTCTTCGCCACAATGCGGATGCTGATGTTCACCTTGTCTTCGGCTCCCTCGTAGTCGTCCTTGGTCTGCGTGTCGTTGTTACCACCGTCGTTATTGACAATGATGTACGGCACAGGCACATTTTCCATATCATAGTCAGGGTCTGCTATGTTGTTATAGATGGCGTGTGCGGGCAGTGCGGCCATGAGGTCGGCATTGCTCTCCAGGGCAGACTTAAAAAAAGCGTCGGTTAAGAGTCCCATATTTTACCTTGTGCTTGACGTGATTGATAATTGAAAACCGACAGGCTGACAACCTTTGCCGCGCATCGGAGCAGCCTGCCGGTCGCTTCAAGTAACTATGAACCTTGATTCACTTCGTGAGAGAGTTTAGATGTCGCTTGTAGAAGCGGGCTCAACGAGCTTGATGAGCTTGAAGGCCTGGGGCTTGCCGGAGGCGTTGCCGCCGTTGACCTTGCTGGAGAGCTCAACCAGTGAGTAGTCCAGGCTCATGCCCATAGCAATGACGTTGCGGTCAAAGTTGGCGGAGCTTGTTCCGTCAATGTTGAACTCAATGCCATCAGCGTACACCTGCTCGTTCAGGTAACCGAAGTGACCGATACCGATGTAGCGTACAGGAGTGTCGCCAACCTTGTCCTTTGTGGCAACGCCATTGGAGGCAATCGAGTAGTCGATGTACGGGCTGATGTGGTTGCGATAGCCTACGCAACGACCATCCTGTACGACGGTGCGGTTGGAGTCGGTAGTGCCAGGAATGAGCTTGATGAACTCAAGGTCAACCTCAGTGGTCTTGTCCATGATGACTTCGGGGTCGCCCTCAAAGCCGAGGTCGTACATCTTGGCAATCTCCTTCTTCAGATTCTTACCGATGTTCTCGTCCAGAGCCAGCTCAACCACCTCTACCTGTGCGAACGGTGACTGCAACTTGTCGTACTCACCGTGAGCGTAGATGTGTAGGGCGCGGAATATAGCCCAACCCTTCTGGAACTTGTAGGTCAGGAATGCCACGATGTCGAAAGCGGCCTGAGCGACAGCACGACGGCTGACGGGCACGCTGGCAGCAACACGCTTCGGAGAAGTGGTGATGTGGGCAAAGTCGAGAGCCTGCTCATCCACCTTGGTCACCTCACCCTCGACGGTGAACTTTACGTCGTTGATAGAGTAAGGAATGACCTGAGTGCCGGTCACGCCAGTCACCATCACGAGGTCGTCGGGCAGTTCGATGCCTGGCACCTTCGTGTCGATGATAGGCTTAATCTCGACGGGAATCAGACCGCCAGCCTCCATGTTGGCGGTAGCGTTGTTGTCGCCGCCTGGGTCATTGGCGATAGCGTTAGCCAGGATGGTGGTGGCGTTGGCTGCACGACGGTTGGTGTAGCAGTCCTGAATCATCTCACGAATCTTGGCACCGTAGTCCTCACGCTCGCGGATGTTATCCAGATCCTTTCCTGTGGCCATAGCCTTGGCACGGGCTGAAAGACCAGCCGACTCACGGGTCAGCTTGTCGTACTCTGCATCCTCTGTACGCTGCTCGTTCTTCAACTGAGCCAGTTCGCGCTTCTGCTCCTCGGTGATGGTTCCCTTCTGCTCCTCAGAAGTCAGGGTGCGAATTTTCTCCTCACGCACGTTGGCGTTCTGGTCCAGAACATCAAGTCTGTCCATGATCTCGAGCTGACGCTCGTTGATCTGTGCTTTTGTCATTTTTGCCATGATAAAAACGTTTTTATAAGGGTTAATAATTAAGTGATTCGATTTCGTCAGCGGTACGCTTGCGCTGGGCACGCAGACGCATGGCACGGGTTTCGCGGAAACGCTGCTCCTGCTCTTCCAGTTCGCTGGCTTCGCGCTCCTCCTTCTCACGCTGTTCACGCTCTGCCTTCTCGCGGGCCTCACGCTCCTTGTCGGTCTCGCCATTGTCGTCAGGGTCGTTGTGGTCGTCAGGGTCGTCGAGGTCGTCGGGGTCATCGTCGCGCTTGTCGTTCTTATCGCCACACTCGCGCTTCAGCTGCTCCTCAATCGCCTTGTCGATAGCCTCCGATGCCTCACGCAGTCCGACGTTGGTCTGCTCGTAGGCGGGGTGGGTGACGATGGCGACATCATAGAGGCCGGTGATTTTCTTCACGTGGCGCAGCCACACCTCCTTGCCGTCCTCGATGTCGTTGGTCTTCTCGTAGCTCACGCCGTTCTCCGAGTCCTCCCAGTCGTCCTCGAATGCGAACGACATGCCGGTGATGTCGCCACGCTTCATCAGCTCCAGCGCATCGTTGGCGTTGTTGGTCTTGGGCAGGTCGCAGCGGCAGTCGATGCCGTCGCCACGGAGTTCGAGAGAGAGGGTGTCCTTGTCCGAGTTGCGGAACCGTCCGAGCACGTCGGGCACCATGTTCGAGTGGTTAAGATTCAGGATCACGTCGGACTTCGCCAGAAGTTCACGGCTGATGCAGCCAGGCTCCAGAATCTCATACACCTTGCGTGTGGAGCTCCAGGGTGTGAGGTTGACCGAGCGCACGCCGAAGACTATCGGACGGCCCTCAATCTCGCGGCTCTCCTGCTGCCCCTCCTGTGGCTCGCGCAGTTGCAAGCCGCAGTCATTGGTTGGGATGAATCTTGTCTGTTTCATATTCTCGTTGTACATTTGAAAATGTTATCTACTTATCGGGCGAAATGATGTTTGGGGTTTACTGCTGAAATTCCCACCGATAGCCGTATGCTTTATGCTGATGCAGTCGGCAGGCTCTGCGGATATTGTTGTCAGTCACGCGGACACGCTGACTCTTGCCAGATGATTCCCCTGTGATGTATCGCGCTGCTGACAGGCATGTGGGGAAATCTCTCAATACTTCACCGTCAAGCGACATCATGCACACAGCCCTCCGTTGCTTTTGGTTGATCTGCACGCGCTGCTGACGGGTTCCGTAGTCGTTGTTGTAAGCCTGCGTACACCATTCGAGGTTTTCCACGCGATTGTCGGTCTTGTCCTCGTTCTTATGGTTCACTGACGGGAGTCCTTCGGGGTTCGGTATGAAAGCCTCTGCAACCATTCGGTGTATGCGGTGATGATGTGCCTTACCATTCTTCGACAGATTCACGGCTAAGTATCCGCCTTTTGCCCTCTTGGGCTTCAGAATCTTCGGAGGTATGCGATAAGGTGCTTTCATGCCGTCGCTCTGCTGGATGTATCGCTCCAGGCTTTTAACGCGGCCAAATGATGATACCTGGTAGTAGTCATCATACCCTGCAATATCTCGCCATTCCTCTGTCATACTCTCGCTGGGTTTACTGCGCGATGCACACGGCTTTCGCGCTTCTTTCTCTGCTGCTGAATCTCGCGCTCCAGTGCGTCGATTTCCTCTTTTGTCTGGTTCGGTGTCATACTTTTGCTATATTTTATCGCTTGGGTTTACTATACTCAACCGCTTGGGTTTTCTATACTAAACCTCTGCGGTTTTCTATACTAACTTAATGCGGTTTGCTATACTAACTTCATGCGGTTTCCTCGCCCTCCTTTGGCGGTTCGCCCACGGTGTACGTGCCGGGCTTCAATGTTGTGCTTGCGTCGCTCTTGGCGATGAGAGCCTTCAGCGTCATGAGGTTGGCACTGGCCATTGGCACGTCGCCATCCTCAACGGCTGGCATGTCGAAGTCGCGGCGGGCTTCGTTCACGGTGCAGAGTCCTGCTTGCATCTTCAGTTGTGCCACCTTCGCACGGCGTTCGGGGTCCATCACCATCAGCGGATCTTCGCAGATGTGGATGTCGCGGGTGCCGTAGTCCTTCATGCCGATGAGCTTGCGCGCAATCTCCTTCTCGTTGCGATTCTTCAGCGGCAGGATGGTTCGCGTGTGGAACTCCATCGTGGCGTTCTGGTAGTCGTTGTAGTGTGAGTTGGTGTCAAGCATCAGCAGCGGACGCGGTACGCCCCAATAGCGGGCCACGTCGTCGTAGGTGATGCCCAGTTGCTCCAGCATCTGCATGTCCTGTGCGGTCATGGAGAGGTTCTGGAACGACTCAAGGCCGTGCATCGAAACGATGTCGTGACCTGAGTAGAATTTCTTCTGCATCTCCTGGGCAGTCTTGTGTACCTCGTCCTGATT
>JAFPEE010000065.1 GCA_017389705.1 Prevotella sp. | reverse complement strand
GATGCTCATCAGCAAGCCTTTGCCTGGGTAAACTCATACGAGACAACTTACTTCGACCAGAGCGTAGGCTGGAGCCGCTGGCTGAAAGTAAACCCCTGCTACCCATACAACAATCCTCCTCAGGATAATCGTGCCGACTTGCTTGGCATCAGTGTAAGTAAGTATGATGGCCTTATGGTATTTAACTTGGGATTCTCGAAAGAAACCTTGAAGTATTTCAGGATTAAATACAAGTATAATAATGGTAAACAAATGACGGTATTTTCAACATTGTTACAACTTACTTGTCAAATACCTAGAACATACGCCCAAAATGGCGGCGAATGGCCAGCTAAGTCTGAGCTGGAAATGACGATGGAGAGGAAGACCGACAAGACCGGTCCATGGGAGATAACCCTGCCAAAGAGCTCATATATTTCAGCAGCATCAATGACCCCCTCAACCGAACTGATTAATAAGCAAGTGAAATATGATCTCGCAACAACATTATCGGGAATAACGGAAGCCGAGGCTGATGAAGCCGCAAGCAACTTCTACTTTAAAGCCGTCTTATATCAATCCCTCGACGGTTCGGTAAGATATGAAATCTATGATGCTGATGGTAATGATGTCACAGAAACAGGCTGGCCATTCCTGAACTACGTAAAGAGCAAGACTAATCCTTAATAATATAAAGTGAGAAGAACGATGAAGAAGAATGCATTTGTGATCGTAATGGGGTTAATAATGGCCCTTCCCATCAGCGCACAGTCGTGGAACAGCTGGGACACCCATCGAACCATTAGTGGCGTGTTTGGCATAGCCAACGCAGCCATTGAGTCGGCTGAACGAAAAAAGGAGATGGAAATCCATGCCCGTCAGAAGGTAGAGTTTGAACAGAGTTTCAAGGATGCCATGAAGGAGGCCAGGACTTTGAGGAGAAAGAAAACTGGGAGGAGGCCCTTGAGAAATATGAAGAGGCCGCCAACCTAAACTGCAAGTATGGATATACCGACCAGCGCACTCTTTCAAAGAAAATAACCAGTCTTTACGTCAAAGGTGGTCGAGAGGACGATGGCCTTATCAGAAGTTGCGCTTTGTCCTCATCTTCCCTGCCTTGCCTGATAATGCTACGGAGTTTGACTTCATCGTCCCTTCTAGCGTATGGCAGTTCAAGGACATCAAATGTAAATAACACAAAATAATAAATACAAGTATGAAAAAGAATAATATTTGGATGTTTGCCTCCATCCTGTTCTGTGGTATTTTTTTGTTTTCGGCCTGCGCTTCCGAGATAGACAATCCTTCATCAGCTGACGACAACGACGGTTTAGTAGAGGGCATGAACCTCATGGTGGATCCCACAGCCAGCTGGAAGCACTGCGACGCCCCCACCTACTTTGTAGGCATAGGCTCGAAGCCCTTACCACTACAACAGGCCTTGAGTATGATTTTCCCCAACAAGGTGAATAGTCTCGACGAGGCTAAGATTGTCGTCGCCGACATGATCACCGGTCTCAAGATTGACAATATCATAGACTTCTATGATAAAGGAGGCCTGATTATCCTCCTGCCTACGAAAGCAGAGGATGCATCGGACATGTTAGGGTATGAAGACGTGGGCGAATGGGATGAACTGCTGTTTGCCACTCACAACGGAATCGATCCTGATGATCATTTCTTTATGTTGGACGAGAAAGACGAGGTCACCAGCATCGACGAAAATGGCAACGAAACGAAACGTACCATCGTGAAAGACTTAAACTACTATAACGATCGTCTGACAGCACTCGTGGACTGGATAGAATGGTACGAAGAGGAATTTGACAATCAGGCTTCGGAATCAAGGAAACTTACACGTGGCAATACCAGAGGCGATGATATGCCCGATTTTGATCATTTGAAACTGTCTTTGGCGAAGGATTTCAAGCATTACTCCATCAACTTCCCCTTCTCGCTCAAGAAAGTGATTGACAAGGCCACATGGTCTGAACCCGACGTCCTTGATTGTCACGGTTCCGTCACTTTGCGCTTCGACGTGTTACCCCTCTATATGAACTCGGCCAATGGCGACAATGCTGGCGACTATTATGCCATCCGTAGCGTCGTCGTTCCCCACAACAGCTCCATGTGGCGCCCCTTTGTCGGCAAGCACGGAGGCACCCGAAACAGAGTTTACGGCTATTGGTTCTGCGATATGGATTATCAGTTCGCCTTGGTCGACCCAAGCAATATGAATACAGTAGATGGCTTGAAGTTCGCCTATTATCCTTTCCCGGAGAACTCCATCAAGGCACGCAACAATTCCAATGAGTTCACCTTTAATCTCAACGGTTCGCTCACCGTTGGCGCGGAACTTAGTAAAGACGGCCCATCGGCCAAGGCTGAAGCCAGCTTCGGGTTCTTCTGCGAGTGGAAAGATGTCATGAGTTACGAACTGGCCAACATCGACTACGACCGTAACTCATCGACTAATATGGTGAAATACCGCTGGTATTCTAACAATGTGCTATACGAAGACGACATGGACAACTACGTCAAGTATTTCCCCGATGATGTCCACAAGGAGTTCGAGGCCAAAAACGTCTGGATGTGGCAGGTGCCTTACGGCAAGGCCGGTGTTGAGGACGAGAGTGAGAAGCAGTTCCACCTGATGGCCTATGTGCATCCGCGTTATAGCTCGTGGTATCACTGGCGCTGGACGGCCACCTTCGACGATAACCGCAGAGACTGGGATGTGGACTTCTCAGGCAATTATAAAAGCGACGATAAAGTTATCAATCCCAACTTCGGTAAGCGTGGTTGGGTTGGTTTCTCGTTCAAGCTGCCAGCTCCCGATCGCGAAAAGTGGGGCCTGATCTCGTTGAAGAACGCCTCCAACAGCTATGTCATGCGCAATGTGAAGATTTATAAGACAGGCAGTGATACTCCAACCACTACCATAGCCAACACATTTGCGCCCAAAGAGTCGGCTGAGAAGGCTGTCAGAGAAGGTTCCTACACCGTCACCTTCGAGTTTATCAACCCCGACAATAATAAGGTTACCGCCAAGGGTATGCTGAAGAATGTCAAGGTGAACATTGGTAAGGACAGGAGTGAAGCCACCACCAGCATCTCCACTGGTGATGCCGAACTGGAAGTAATGTAATATGTAAGTGTCATATAAACAGGAAACATGTATATTCAATAAACAATATATGAAAAAGAATCTCATCTGGATGCTTGCTGTCATCCAAAGAAGAGCTTTGCACCCGGTGAACTCATCACGATTTCTACCTATCCCGTTAATGGAAAGTACACGATTACTTTCAGAGCAGGTAAGAATTCATCCGATGTCAAGAATTACAGATATATCAGTCATGAGTTTGT